>JAFTNY010000050.1 GCA_017451625.1 Alphaproteobacteria bacterium | reverse complement strand
TTCCAGTGAATATAATTTTTCCACATCTGCATCAATGCCAAAGTTTTTTAACTGTCGCGCCATAAATTCTTTATACTTTTTTCGGATTTCGACAGACTTGGCATCTGTGTCAAAGTAATAGTCGCGCGACAATCCCAATCCACCCTGACCGATGTTATACAGAAAGTGTTCGCTGTCCATTTCGTCCAGTGCCACCCCATCGCCCCAGAACGCAGACGAAAACGTATGCGTCAACCCCAAATATCTTTCCAGATTTGGTCGCAACAGTGTGTCAATTTCTGCCAGATACGGCATAACCGGTGCCACCCCATCGGCATTCAGTTTGTCGGCATCCATCGCAATCTTGTACAGTTCGCCAATCTTGCCGTTGTCATTTTCGGCGATTTCACGTGTTCGTTCTAAATTGGTATTACGCAGAACTTCAAATGCGCCATATCGTGAATAGTCATCTGGTATCGGATTTGCCACCTGCCAACCGCGCGTTGCGTATTCATAGAAATCATCACCCGCCCGTACACTGGTGTCCATATTTTCAACTTTTATACCTGCATTCACGACTTTCTCCTTTGTTGCATTGTGTGCCATAACTATTGCGACCACCACCGCAATAATACCAACTATGTTCCAAAATTTACTTTCCATTTTTATCGTACCATTTTTTCAACTATGTCGTCCAAGACCAGCATTCCCTGTGGTGTGGCCGCCACGCGCCCCCCATTTATTCTGACCAGTGTCGGATGACTGTTAATCCATGCTATATCAATAACGTTTTTTACGTCGTCTGTCAATTCACAACCGCGCACAGTACGCATTCCCATTATAACTTTTTCGATTGCACGTGTTTGGTTGCTGATTTTATCAAACTGTTCGTACGCACCACGCTGTTCGTACCACGTGTCGTCGATATAAACGCGTCCCGCTGCCCCTTGGCCGATGCCGACATACGCCGCCCCGTCCCACACATTTTGATTGTGTCGACATTCATCGCCCCCTTGGGCATAGTTTGACACTTCGTATCGTGGTAATTTCAGTGTGTCGCCAATCGCCATGTACATCTGCGCCATTGTGTCGTTGTCCGGCATGTTCAGGTTCATTTTGCCAAACGGTGTATTTTGTTCAATGGTCAGTTCATACATCGAACAGTGTGCCAATCCAATCTGATTTATCTGATGACATGTTTTTATAACGTCGTCCACCGTATCTTGGGGCAGGCCATATATAAAATCCGCCGACACGCGCAGTCCAATATTCTGTGCGCTGGCAATTAGTTGTCTCGCATCATCTGCGCTATGTCGCCGTCCCAAGAATTTCAGTCGCGCATCATCAAAACTTTGTACCCCAATGGACAGTCTGTTTACGCCCGCATTCCGCATGCTGTTCAGTTTTTCTTTGTCAATCGTTGCCGGATTGGATTCCAGTGTAATCTCGGCCCCCGCTGGTAAATTACAGTGTGTGCAAATCGTATTCATAATTTGTGCAAAGCATTCAACCGGCATCAGCGACGGTGTCCCGCCGCCAAAAAACACAGTTGGCACGTCAAATCGGCCGATTTTAGTGGCCCAGTATTTTATCTCATCACATATGTCGGCGCTGTATTTGCCCCAGTCTGGTGCAACGCAGGCCTGTGAAAAAAATGCGCAATAATTGCACTTGGACATGCAGAATGGGACATGAATATAAATGTTATGTGGTATTGCTTGCATATTGCGCCCATTTTACTGCCTGAATTTATTCGTGCAAGTGATAAATAAAAACACTTTCTTAATGTGCGACTTTTGTGATATAATACACACAACACTGAATTACTATGAAGGCGGGGACAATTTCATTTTTGTCGGGGATACTAACGCCGTTTGTGGCATTTGCCGCGAACGAAGGGGTGCCGTCATACTATCAAACATCGGCCACCCCGACGGCGAATCAGTCTGCATACGGTCAATACGCAGATCAGGGCTATACAAAGTACGTTGGGCAATCCGGCTCTAAACAGGTGGTTGGTTCGCGCACATATTCGTATCGGGTCCCACGCCCACAGGCACCAACCATTGTTGGCACAATGACGGCCAACGGCATCGCAATGCCCGCAGACAGTGAACCCGCCACATCTTTATATGCCGGATATTCGCGCCGCTTTGCAGATTTTGAATTTGAAACCGGTGTAAATTCTATTTTGGAATGGGACGACATGATTTGGAATGAAATTCGTGTCGGTGCCCGTCATAATTTTAGTTTGCGCGACTTTGATATGTATGTTTATGGGGAATACGCATACGGTGATATGTCGCATGGTGGTCTGTCAATGGACTATGACCTGAAACCGTTTGATTCATCGGTTCCAGAATACGGTATTTTTACAATTTCTATGGGTGATCAGTCGGGGCGCAGCAATCATTTCCGTTTCGGTCTGGCGGCACATCACGTATGGGATATTGGCGGATGGAAATTGTCGCCGACATTTGGGTATGAAATATTCAAACACAACTTGGAAATGTCTAATCATTATTATCCCAACCCTGGGATATATCTGCCATTGATGACAGACCAAGGTACATATGTTTTTGGTAATGAATTGGGCGAATATTTTTCTGTTCCCATCGGGGCCGAGGCACCCGAAGACTGGTATCAGGTCTGTATGTCCCCCGAAGATATCAAGGTTGTCACCAACACATCCACCGGCACAGGTGTTAATGGATTCCCATATTTGGGCAACAGTTTAACCACCGGCGACTATGAAATATCAATGGGTACAATTCCATGGGGTGTTGATGCGAACGAATGCGTTATCATCGGTGGCGACGGTCCTGTTATTGTCGAAGGGACAACGCACATCTATAACACAACGTGGTCTGGTTTCTATGTCGGTCTGGAAATTGAAAAACAGATGACGTTAAAGGACAAATTGCGTTTCTATATGCAATTCGGTCTGCCAAAGTATTCATCCGAAGGTATCTGGCCAAATCGTACCGACTGGCAACAGAACCCCAGTTTCTTGGACGAAGGCAGCAATGGTGCCTATTCATATGCTGCCGAAATGGAATACAACTATAAAATATCAGACCGCATGCAGTTGTCGTTAAAGGTGGACACAAATCTGTTTCACGTTGGCAAAATTGGTGGCGAATTATACATTGCAGAATACAGCCAGTATGTAATTGATGAAAATGGCCAATATGTCATGCAGGAAGTTATAGATGAATTGGGGAACAAATATTATGTGCCGTTGTTGGAAACGGTTGCAGCCCATACTGAAAAGGTCAGTGATTCCTTGAAACATGCGACGTGGCAATCATTTGGTTTGCATATCGGCGTAAAATACGCATTTTAAATTGGGGTACTAATATGAATAAAGTTGCAATGTGGTTGTTTGCCGCTGTTATTTCTGTACCGTTTGGCGCATATGCTGGCCGCGGTGAATTTGATATTGACCGCTGGTACAATATGCTGGATTCAGTGCGCAGCCGCGCCGCATCTGAAAATATATCAGATGAAATGATTAAATCCACACTGCGCAGTCCTGCCTTTATTCCGTCGATTGTGCGCAGCGATAAAAATCAATATGAATTTAAATTAACTTTGGATGGCTATCTGGAACGCACAGTAAACCAGACGCGCATTATCAATGGTCGCAAGATGCGCGCCACATATCCAACATTGCTGTCGCGGGTTGAAAACAAATACGGTGTTCCACCCCATGTTATTTTGGCATTTTGGGGTATGGAATCAAACTATGGTGCGGTCAAGGCGCGACATAAACTGACCGATGCGTTTTTGACATTGATGTACGACGGTCGTCGTGAAACATTTTTTGGTAATCAGTTAATTGCCCTGATGAAGATTGCAGACACCAACAATCTGGACATAAATAGTATATCAGGGTCATGGGCCGGTGCCATGGGGCATTTTCAGTTTATTCCAACAACGCTGTCCCAATACGGTGTTGATGGCAATGGTGATCGTCGTGTTGATATAATAAATAATATTTCCGATGCGATGTTCAGTGCCGGTAATTATCTGAATAAACTGGGATGGAATAAAAACGAACGCATTGTACGTCGTGTTGTATTGCCGGCCGATTTTGACTTAACTTTGCTGGATGGCAAGACCAAATTATCTTTGCCCCAGTGGGCATCCATGGGGGTCGTTAATCCCGACGGTTCGCCAATCCCATACAATGACATGGTCGCAGGTCTGGTCGCAGACGTTGCCGCGATTGATGCAGCACGCGCGGCCGCGGCCGAAACTGTGCCGTCTGACACAGATGTTGCACCAATGCCGGTTATAACCGCATATCTGACATATCCAAATTTTTACCGAATTAAAAAGTGGAACAATTCAAATTGGTATGCCATTGCGATTGCAAATTTGGCCGACGAATTGCACTAGTTGCCATTATAGTTCGTATACTAATTTATAGATGTCGTCTTTTAATTTTGCGCGCCATTTGTGTCGTAAAGAGCGCACCGGCAGAAATTTGCATAATCCATGCATCAAGAAATTTTTATACGCATACATAATCCACCTGTCTTTTGGAACGCGTAATTCATACTGTGCAAATATTTTGTCGCACAGTTGTTCGTTCCCAACCGTTGTGTTGTGGCCGTCTTTATCTTTTGCCACTGTATGCATGTCATACCGAACGATATTGGGTGCAACCTGTGTCTTAATTGGTGTATGTTGATTTTCCATATGCTGAATAATCAAGAAATCTATATTTTTATTCATCTTATGACACAGGTCCGATGCAAATCGCACCCATGCATCATTTGATGTGTCGTGATAATGTGAAAACCATACCAACAGTACGCGTTCCTTGTTCCTGATGTTATCGTAAAATCTGTGGATTCTTCGCCAATATTTTTCTGCTACATCGGGAAAGGTTTTGGTTATTGGCACACCGGCTGCAAAGTCATGGTAAAAATACAGCCCCGTTCGTGTATTCTTATAGTAATCACATTTATCGTCGTTTGTAATATTTGGATCTTTGTCGACAAATTGAAAGTCATCCATATTCATAAAACCGGCAAAGTCGTTCAAGATTAAATCAAAACGTTGATGTGCCGGCACGCTGGTCAGCCAATCCAGCGGCCCCGACACCACCCGCAGATTGTGTTTTTTCAGATACATGCTGCATGCACAGTCGTGTCCGATTGAATAAACAATATCATATTTCTTTTTCATAATATATGCCCCTTTTTTTATCTGGAATGCATTTGCATAAATTGTTTCCTATTCTGACGTGGAAAAACAAAGACGCGCATTATTTTTGCCACCCATTGTGGTACTGTCCATGTACTGTAATTTTGTGTCGGATTTTGATTGTGCGTTTTTTTATGCACAAACAGTAATTCATCGCACGCCCTGTGTTCGCCGGTCGTTTCAAACATCGGTTGCACATCTAATCCGCATCGCCACACCGCCCAGTTAAATGCCAGTTGGTCGCGTTTAGAATAATCCCGAACCATTTGCCACCATATGCGTTGCATACGTCGTACCTGTGGTGCGTTATGTTGTCGCAACAGTATGCATGTTTCGTTCAGGCCATTGTTGCGTGGGTATCGCCAACATCGCAAAATAAACATTTCTTGGTTAACGGTACAGTCATTGTCGATATGCAGTTCTTTGATAGTTTTTGCTTCGTCAAAGATACATTGTCGCACCGGATGCGTTGGTACACACAGTTTTGTATTGTTATCAATAAATCTGTTTATACGCGCAAAAAAATCCCTGTTCATAATTACGATATTTCCATCAACCCATAAACTGTAATCATGATTTGGAAACAGTTTATGCGCGTTTATTTTATGCCATCGTGCATTTTTCACATTGGTATGTTTTTTATGTTCCAACGGCCGAATGTCCCAGTGCATATACCGTCGCATCCCCAACAGATATTGGTTATCTGTAAACATTACATATTCCCACGTGCCGTCCACAAAAATGTGTGCGCACGCATCGTCGTATTGTCCTGTGATACATGTATAAAGAACTTTTTTCATACTGTTTGCTTATTCGTATTTAATTCTGGCCAGTTGAATCCAGTCAAACAAATAAATCTTTTTTTGCTGGTGTATAAATCTTATTTTTATCAATGGAATAAACCCAAACAGTTTTATTCGTCGTGTCTGACGTGTGTGGTCGTGTCTGTGTTCCCACCGCCATTCATCGTAATAGATTGGGTATTTTGCGCGTGCGTTTGCAACAATCATCGGGGGCAGGTCGTACATCTTTTGCCACATACGCAGTGTTGTATTATCACCTGTCCAAACGTATTTTAATACCACCTGTTTCAGGTTGTGAAAACATGTATGTGGTATCAGGTCCACAAACAACATCCTGTCTTCGCATGGCGACCAATTTTCGTTGTATCGCACACCCGATTTTTCCAGTACGGATTTTCGTATCATGCATCCCGAATGAACAGGATTACAAACATACGTATCGTTAATCAGTGATAACTTAATATCATGATCGTGTATCGGTCGTGTCGCGGTTTTATATTCAACGCCATCGCGAATTTCAATCACATTGCCGCCAACGGCCCCAATGTGCGGATTGGCATCTAAACAGGCGACTTCCAATTCAAATCGATTGGGTGTTGAAATATCGTCATGATCTGCCACTGCTAAATATTCACCACGCGCCAAATCGATAAGTTTATTGCGCGACTTGGTAATTCCCATATTTTGTTCGTTTGCGATATACTTTATGCGGACATCATTATAACTGCGAACAATCTGTTCCAGTTCTGTGTTATCAGGACTGTCATTTAATAACAGAAATTCAAAATCGCCATATGTCTGCCCCAGTATGCTTTCAATCATCGCCCGCAAATCATTTGGGTTTGTATTATACATCGGTGTCAGTACAGATATCTTTGGTGCTGTCATTTTTTATATCCTGATTTTATAAAGTTAATTATTTGATTCAGATTTTCGCGTGGTGCGATTTTATTCAATACCAATCCGCGATTGTATGGTCCAACACGTTCGGCGGGCGCACCCATGGCATAGCATGCGATTGGCATCCCCATTGACATTGCTTCGGACGTGGTATATGAAAAAGTTTCCGGCCAAATGGATGGAATAAAAACAATATCAATGTTGTTTCTGCGCATTATTCGGGGCAGGGCGCGCGACCTGTACGCACCATACACATGTATGTTTTTTGGTGGATTTTTCATTGTGCCGATAACAACAATATTTATGTTTTGGGCCGGATTGATTTCTGATGCCATTGTGCGAATAACATCCGCACCTTTTTGATGCGACATGGCCCCCAGTACTGCAATGTTGATGCCGTTGTGTGGTTTGGTTTTTACCTGTTCGTATTCTGGTACAGTATGTGGAATGATTTTTATTTTATGTGCGATGTTTGGGTACGCACGCAGAAATATATCTGCGGTGGCATTTGAAAACAAGATTATTTCATCTGCCGTATCGGCCAAGAATTGTCCCCAATCCAACCGCCATTTTTCGATTGATGTCGCCCCAGATTTCAGAACCTTGTGCGTTGCCGCACTGTTCCCCAGAATCTTATTACGCCAACATTCTTCGCATCCCATGCCATGTGATAAATTACAATATTTACCATCACAGTTAATCAGATTAAAACTGGGGCAAATTGCGTGATAGTCATGCCCACGAAATGATACCAATGGCTGCCCCACACATTTTGATTTTATTTGTTCAATGATTTGCAAAATCTGTGGTGCGTCTTTGTATGCGACTAAATTATTCAGTACGATTTGCTGAATATTCTGTTTGCAACAGAAATCACAGATGTCGCGAATGTCGCGCGTCTGGTACATCTTGTGTTTATTGTGCGCCATGGTCAGGTGATATTGTTGTGTTGCTGGCATGTATTGCAATCGCAACACATCAAAATCAGCCCCCAGTTTTTCAAATTGTCGCATTGAATAAACTTCGGTCCCACCGCCCAACGCGTGATCTATCCACAGTATGATTGGTCGCCCAGACATTGCATTCGTCAATGTCATCAGGTTGTTTATTTTCTGTCGCCACCATTGCTTGCATCTTTGTCGTGTTCGACGACGCACAGATGGCAACGGAATACAAAAGCACAGGATGTTAATAATCGTATTCATAATTATCTTAATCCTTGATTTTTACCAACGGTATACAGTCAAACAACAATGCCCACCGATTCTTGATTTTTATCAGTGGTATTTTCCCAAACAACCGCATCCGTACCCGACGAATATTGCGTTCAAATGCCGTCCGATATGCAGGGTATTGATTACAAATTTGCATCTTGATTGATTCGTGTGCCACTGCCATCTGTTTGCGCATACGTGTTGACGTATTGTCTGACGCACATCTGTAATCCACTAAAACCTCTTGAATGTTATAGAAGTCTGTAAATTCCATCAGCCGTCCCCACAGCCGGTAATCCTCGGCGGGCGTGTACTTATCTTCGTACCACACATTGTTGTTGGTCATCACAGATTTACGTATCATCGCACTGGTGTGCATAATGGCGCACACATCGGTCAGACGTATTTTTATATCTGTATCCAGTTCAGGATTTTTGCGAACAAAGTTTTTATCACCAAACCACTGGGCCCACGCGCCAACAACGCCAACGTATGGATTTTCGTCCAAGAATTTAACTTGTTGTGCAAATCTGGTTTGATGTGAAACGTCATCGTGATCCATAATTGCGATGTATTCGCCGCGTGCCATTTGAATCAGTTTGTTTCGACTGGCTGAAATTCCCAGATTTTTCTCGTTCTTCACATATCGCACACGTGGGTCATCGTATGCCAAAATTTGTTTTTCCAGTTCTGTATTTTCCGGACTATCATTCAGAATAATAAATTCAAAATCCATAAATGTCTGGCGCAACACAGAATCAATACATTCGCGCAGATGTTCGGGATTCGTGTTATACACAGGTGTTAATACAGATACTTTTGGCATTCGCTGACATCCTTTGCATTGTGTGGTACCAGCGTATTCTTTTCCTGCGTTTATTGCACTAGGACAGTATTCGCTTTCATATTTTTGATTGTTCATGTTCTAACTCCACTGAATTTTTTTACAAAAAAACACCAAGAATAACTTGGTGGTTGGAGCTTGAGAACAACATAGTGAATTGCATGCTTTATTCAATATATTCAGCATACTCCAACCAGCGGGTTGGAGTTTTTACGTCTTTTCTGACGCACTATACGGGTTCTCACGCCCATCTCAGGAACACCCTGCGATGTCCAAATAATAATTACATTAAATGCAAAAATCAATATAAATAAAAATCGTTGAATATTGGCCATTTGTTTGATATTCTTTCCCATATACATATACCAAGGGATACATTTATGGCTATCAAGGTTCGTGATTATGAGGTTCGTTTAACACGCAACAAAGAAGAACGAAAACAGGTTCGTCAACTGCGCTATTCCGTATTCGTCGAAGAAGAAGGGGCCGGTGCCACCGAAGAACAGCGTGCGCTGGGCGAAGAATACGATGCGTACGACCGCTATGCTGAATATATGGCGGTATTTCACAATGGTCGCGTTGTTGGAACATATCGCATAATCGACCGCAATGCCGCTGAAAAGATGGGCGGTTTCTATACAGAAAACGAATTTAATATTTCCAAGATAAAAAAATATCGTGGCAACATTGTCGAAATGTCGCGTGCCTGCGTGGAAAAGTCATATCGTGAAAATGCGCTGGTTATGCGTATGTTGTGGGCGGGGCTGGGCGAATTGATTGTTCGCCGCAAGATTGGTGTGTTATTTGGTGTTGCGTCATTTGTTGGTACAAAACCTGCGCGTTCCGCACAGGCAATATCATATCTGTACTATAACCATCTAACGCCATTGCGTCTGCGTGCAACTGTATTATCTGAAAATTTCGCGGACGGTGTAAATCCAAAGTTGGCGCGTATGAACATCTTGCCACGCGAATTTGTGGACGAAGCAGATGCAAAATCTGAAATGACACCACTTATCAAGGGCTATCTGCGCCTTGGGGCGACGTTTGGTCGTGGTGTATTCGTTGATGTACCGTTTAACAGTTATGACGTGTTTGTTATGATTGAAACGCGTAAAATGAATGCGGCCTATCAAAAACATTTCTTGGGGCGTGAAAACGCGCTGGGGTCAGACAACGATAACAAGGACAATATTATTAAAACTGTCGGAAAAATTATGACATTCCCTGTGACCGGTCCATTAAAGGTTATGCGTGCATTTGTTGAATTTCTGATGCGCGAAGATGCAGCTGATGCAGAATTTGTCGAAGAATCTGACAAGGCAGACGAAGAAGAATTGGCATAGTAAAATGGCAAAATTACGTAAACAAAATATTTTCAACACATTTACGGCGGCGATTAAGTTTACACTGTTCTGGGTAATGGTGGTTGTTCAGTTGCCGATATTGATTTTACTGCCACGTCGTTGGGCGGTGAATTATATGCCTGTATTTATGTGGTTTTTGATTAAGTTGGGCGGGATTAAGATTGTTGTCCATGGTAAATTGTCCACTGCGCGCCCATTGATGGTTGTATCAAATCACATATCTGTGTTTGAAATTGCGACATTCCCATCGGCCTTTCGCGGCAGTTTTATTGCCAAGAAAGAAATGGAAAATTGGCCATTGGTTGGCTGGGTTGCGAAAAAGTTCGGCGTGATATTCGTTGATCGTCGTCCGTCGCATGCACGCGATGCCTTGGCGGTCGTGCAAAAAACGGTTCAATCGGTAAAATATCCGATGATATTATTTCCCGAAGGAACAACCACCAACGGCGCATATGTAAAACCGTTCAAAAGCACATTGTTCAACTTTGTTGAAAATTCAAACGTTGTGGTTCAGCCGATGGCGATGCACTATCGCTATAAAGACGGCAGTGTTATCGATGAACAGACGCTGGCGGATCACTTTGCATACTTTGACAATTCCAAGATGGACACAGGGCCAAAATGCAAACGCGAACGCAGTGCCTTTGGTCAGGTGTTTCACATCATGATGCTGGGCGGATTTATGGTTGAAATAACATTGCTGCCACCACCGCCATTGGCGGGTATGGACAGAAAGCAGATTGCTGAAACACTGCACAAAATCGTTTCAGAAAAATATATGGAATTAAAAGATAAAAAATAAATATAAAAGAGATTGATATTATGAAAACAGCAATTACACCAACACGCGCTGAAAATTTCAGCGAATGGTACCAGAACTTAATCGTTGCCGCCGATTTGGCTGAAAACGCACCTGTACGTGGTTGTATGACGATTAAACCGTATGGTTGGGCAATTTGGGAACTGATGCGCGATGAAATGGATCGTCGTATCAAATCACATGGTGTCCAGAACGCAAACTTTCCATTGTTGATACCGATTGAATTTTTTAATAAAGAAGCCGAACATGTCGACGGCTTTGCCAAAGAATCTGCGGTCGTGACACATCATCGTCTGAAAATGATTGATGGTAAATTACAGCCCGACCCAGAATCAAAACTGACCGAACCGTACATTATTCGTCCAACGTCTGAAACGATTATTGGTGAAGCAATGTCGCGTTGGGTGCAATCGTATCGTGATTTGCCAATGAAATTGAACCAGTGGGTAAACGTTATGCGCTGGGAAATGCGTCCACGTATGTTCTTGCGCACCTCCGAATTTAACTGGCAAGAAGGGCATAATGTTTTTGCCACCCACGACGAAGCCAACGCCGACGCACGCAAAATGCATAAAATGTACGGCGACTATATGCGTGAAATCTTGGCGATTCCATCCATTATGGGTGAAAAGACACCCGAAGAACGCTTTGCCGGTGCCGACCATACATACACACTGGAACATATTATGCAGGATGGCAAGGCATTACAGGCCGGCACATCGCATGACTTGGGGCAACATTTCTCTAAATCCTTTGGTATTCAATTCTTGGGTACGGACGGAAAATTACAGCATGGTTGGACGACATCGTGGGGAACAACAACCCGTATGATGGGTTCTATGTTCATGGTTCATTCCGACGATGACGGTTTGATTTTGCCACCATCTGTTGCACCGTATCAGGTTGTGATTATTCCAATCACACGCGAAGATACCGCCGCCGCATTGAATGCGCACGCGGTGGCCTTGGGTGATCGGTTGCGTGCCGCCGGTGTTCGTGTCTTGGTTGACACGTCCGATATGCGCGCCCCAGACAAAATGTGGAAATGGATTAAGCGTGGTGTGCCACTGCGCGTGGAAATTGGTGCCCGCGAAATGGAATCAGACACCGTCACCATCACACGTCGTGATTTGGGCCGCGAATCAAAGCGCACAATCACATCAGACGAATTGGTTGCAACGGTTAATGACATTATGCGCGACATTCACGATGAAATGGTCGCACGTGTCGAACGTCGCAATGCGGAAATGATTCACGATGTGGCTGATTTAGATGCCTTGGATGCCGCCCTGACTGACGGTAAAATCGGATTCTTCCGTATCAAGTACGAAATGACCCAAAATGAACGTTTTGATGGTCTGATGGAAAAGCACAAAATTACACGTCGTTGTCTGGATGATAACGATCCAACGTATGTCTTTGTGGCTAAATCGTATTAAAAAATGCGCCAATGGCGCATTTTTTTCATGATTTTGTTCGTGAAAACACAGTAAAAAACTTGCTTTAATCCACTATAAAAATGTGATATAATTATAGGCATGAAAACCAGAACTTTTATTTTTTCGTCTTTGCTGTGTTTATGCGGGACACTGAACGCCCACGCATCTGAATGTGTTGGGGCCGGTTGTGATGTTGCGCCATTGGTATTCGAAGAATTCGAATGGATTCAGTCTGATACTACACCAATGGTTGTGCCTGCGGGGTCGCCGACTGCGATTGTTGTGGCGACACCAACACGCACCCCCGAACCACCAACGTGGATGGACGCAGATCCAAATGCCGCGGTGATGCCTGTGGCCCAGAACCTACCAATGCCAATCCGCAACATTGATGTTAAAATGTTGTCGATTAAACCTGTCCCCGAAGACAGACGTCCCGCCCTGTGGGATGGCGTACATGGCAAATACACTGGCCCAGACGCAGATAAAACCGTTGATTGGAAAAATGGAATTCCAATCTGGGACGAATCAATTAACAGTTATCGGTACAAGGATTTTACAGACTGGTTTTTAGAGGCCAGCCCCGAAATCTATGTCCGCGAAGTTGACCCATCCAGTATCACAAATACATCCACCGCAACAATCGATCCGATTGCTTTGTACCAGCAAAATATGGAAGATGCCGCAACAACACGCGCCCGCGTCGAAGAATTGTTGGCACCACGTAAACCATCGGCTAATTTGTGGTTTACGAATATGCCGGTCGATGATAATGCGGCAAATGCTGAATTGACACTGGTGCAACCACGCCCAGAATATGTCGCCCAAGACATGACAGAAATTGTGGTTGATGCCTTTGGCCCAGATGCGGTTGCATGTGATGATGGTTGTCCATTTGAAACCGAAACAGAATGTCAAATCTGGCGGCGTAAACCAATTGTTCGTGAAACTGTATCACCGCGCAGTGCAAAACTACGCGATGCCAAAATGGCAGAATTTATCCATGCCGCGGATTGTAATAAGCATATTCAGGCAACGGATCCTGCGGCGGCACCGTTGCTGGATCGGTATAAAATGCTGATGCGTTCCGCACAGGCGTGTTGCACCGACGGTATGGCCTATGCGTTAAAGCAGGCCGGTGCCAGTGATGGCTTGGTTTATAAATTCCTGTCAGATGACGCGAATTTCTATGGCTTTGGTTCCAGATGTCTGATGATGACCGATCACGATTTGGATTCACAATACCCAAATACGGCCACCGCTGTTGTTGCAGCCGACGTACGTAATGGCTGTTTGTGTCGTGGACGCCAGTGGTTTACGGCAATGCTGGCCCCATTCCAACAGGCGTATCAGGCCCTGCCAGAATTCAAAGATGCCCAGTTTAATTACACCTACAAAGATGGCCTACAGCGTGAAATAACTGTGTCCATCAATAACGATGTGCAAAATGTTTTAAAACAACTGGCACAATGCCCATAAAAAATCCCCAGTTTTGGGGATTTTTTATTTCTTGCGTAATTTTTCTATTTCTTGGCGTTGTTTATCAATAACCTGAACCGCAAAGCGATTATATCGTGCAATTAAAAACGCAATCGCCAGCATGTAAATACCACACAATACCCCCGCCCATGTGCCGAACAGGTACGTAAACAGCAATATAAAAACACAGTTAAACAACCACAACATCATAAATCCCTCGCTTGATACTGTTAATTCTATCACAAAAAGTATGCGTGTCAATCATCTGTCGGTCCACGCCAAACGGCACCATTTTGTCGCAAAAATGCCGCAATTTCTTTTGATTGAGAACGTGCCAGTGGTGTCATCCCTTCGTTGTCAATTACGTTTATCTGGGCGCCATTTTCAATCAGTATTTTCGCAACCCCAACATTTCTGGCATGGTGCAGTGGCGTACATCCATCTGATGCCAGTGCGTTTACATCGGCCCCACTGTCAATCAGTTGTTGGGCAATCGCCCCATCCTTGGCATCATGCAGTGGCGTACAGCCAGATTTCGTTCTTGCCATCACATTTGCGCCATGTCGAATTAACACCTTGGCCATTTCCACATCCTTGGCGCAGTGCAACGGACTGACCCCTGATGTTGTTTGTATATTTACATTTGCGCCATTGTTCAACAGTATATCGGCGATAGCCGCATCCCCAACACAGGCCACGATGTGTATTGGTGTGGCCTCGTACTCGGTCTGTGCATTAACATCTGCGCCACGTTCAATCAACTGTTTTATCTTATCGACTTCATTGAGTGAAAGCGCATTAAACAACCTTTTGTCGATATTACGCATAGCAAACATCCTTGTTCTATATAACCTTGGTTCCCACAGATATGCGCGCCAAATAAACCCCCATGAAAAATCATGGGGTTATTCACGCCAAATTACCGATTTAAACATACCGTTAATCCGTTCACGCAACACTGCATCATCAAAGAACTGATTTCGTGCGGCTGCATCGGTTTGGTGCGCAGCATCTTCAAAGTGTGGAATATACTTTTGTATGGCAATTTTCTGCACGCCACGCGTCGCCAAGATGTCTGCAATCGCGCACAAATCATCTTTGTTGATAAATCGTGGATCGCATGTTATTCGCACTTCAAAATCTTTGCCTGTGGCCATCCAGACATCCAAACTGCGCATCATATTGTCATATGCAATATGCTGACCGGTCAGATCGGGGTATTTTTCGCGTGTGGCCTTGAAGTCTAAACCAATCCAATCCACCACATCCGTCGCCCGCGCCAATGTATCTGGATAAAACCCATTGGTATGCAACCCGATTTTAAATCCCAGACTGCGCACACGTTTCATATATTCAATCGTGACATCACCCTGCATCAATGCTTCGCCACCTGAAAAAACGACGGCCTCTAATTTACCCACGCGTGCCTGCAACCACTCCATTATGCGCGCGGGATCGTATTCGCCATCGCCAACATTTAATAAATGGGGGTTGGAACAATACACACACCGCAATGGACATCCAACTAAAAACAGCACTGCCGCCAATTTTTCTGGATAATCAATGGTGGTGAACGGAACCAATCCCCCGATTTGAATTTCACGCATCGTTTACGCCGCACGTTTCAACAAATCAGAATGGCGTGCGCCGGCTGATAAACTGTTTGCTTCTGTAAATGTTTTACGTTCGCAAAATTCAGAATACTTGCCAATATTGAAATTTTTCACAGGACGAATAAATCCCATTGAACGTGAAAATACTTCGCATGGTGTTCTGTTGCAGTTTGATGTCATAATAATCTCCTCCCTTTCTGATTTGTTGTATGACTTAATTTGTTTTTACTGTTCGTTGCTGTCTTGATTGGCGGCGTTTTCTGCGTCGCATTTTGGACAGAATTCGTGCTTGCCTGGTAAATACCCATGTTTCGGACAGATTGAAAATGTCGGTGTCAGTGTCATATACGGTACCTTGTAATTTTCAAAGATTGTCCGCACAATTTTCTGGGCCGCGTCCCCACTGGATACAGGTTCGCCCATATACAGATGCAACATCGTCCCACCTGTATACTTGCGCTGTAATTCTTCTTGGTGTTCCAGTGCGACAAACGGATCATCCGTAAAGTTCACTGGCAACTGGGTTGAATTTGTATAGTATGGCGCATCCTTGGTTCCCGCAGTAATAATGTCTGGGAAATTCTTGACGTCCGTCTTGGCAAAGCGATATGAACAACCTTCGGCTGGTGTCGCTTCCAGATTATACAGATTCCCCGTCTGTTCTTGGAATGTGGCCAAGTTTTCGCGGATAAAGTCCATCACGTCCAACACCAACTTTTTACCCATCGGTGTTGCGATGTTTTCGCGATCGCCTGTAAAGTTGCGTACCATTTCATTCGCCCCATTTACACCGATTGTCGAGAAGTGATGATTCCAATCCCCCAGATAGCGTTTTGTAAACGGATACAACCCACGTTCCATGTTTTTCGAAATGATTTCGCGCTTGATTTCCAACGCGTCGCGTCCCAAATCCAACAGGCGTTTCAGTTCTGTAAACAGACCTTCACGATTCCCACGATGGATATAGCCCAAACGCGCCAAGTTAATTGTGATAACCCCAATCGAACCTGTCTTTTCCGCAGAACCAAACAATCCGCCGCCACGCTTTAACAGTTCGCGCACATCCAAGCGCAACCGGCAACACATTGAACGAACATCCGTCGGATTCAAATCGGAATTCAAGAAGTTTTGGAAATTTGGAATCCCATATTTTGCCGCCAAATCAAACAGTGGCTTTACATTCGGATGTTCCCATGGAAAGTCTGGCGTAATATTGTATGTTGGAATTGGGAATGTAAACGGACGACCCAATGCATCACCTTCAGTCATAACTTCCAAGAATGCTTTGTTGATTAAATCCATTTCTGGCTGCAAATCGCCATATGTGAAATCAACCTGTTGTTTGCCAACAAATGGACGCTGCTTTTTCAGGTCTTCTGGGCATGTCCAGTCAAATGTAAAGTTAATAAATGGTGTCTGTGTTCCCCAACGGCATGGCACCGCGCAGTTAAAGATTAATGTCTGCATTGCGTTCTTGACATCCGCGTACGTCAGATTATCGATTCTGACATATGGTGCCAAGTATGTATCAACCGACGAAAACGCCTGTGCGCCTGCAAATTCATTTTGCAATGTCCCCAAGAAATTCACCATATGGGAAATTGCCGTTGCCATATGACGGGCCGGCTGGCACTGCAAATACCCTTCAACACCATTAAACCCTTCGTACAACAGTTCGCGCAAAGACCACCCTGCACAATAACCGGTCAACCATCCCAAGTCGTGTACATGAATTGCGGCTGTCTTGTGCGCCTCAGCAACCGCCCGCGGATACAGGTTCAACCAATATTCCGCGGTTACGCGTTCGCTGGTACGCAAAATCAGGCCACCGATGGAATAGCCAACATTTGCATTTTCCTTGATACGCCAGTTTGAACCACCAACATATCCTTCGATAACTTCGACCGCATCAACCATAGATTCGCGGATTTCCGTACGTTTCTGACGATAGATAATATACGCTTCGGCTGTTTTATATGCACGATTATCCATCAGCGTCTGGATAACAACATCTTGAATCGCTTCGACTGTTGGTGTTTTTTCTGCAAACTTATCGTCCAGTCGTTTCAACACATCCTGTGTTATTTTTACAACCTCTACATCTGAAATTTCGGTTGTGACCGCAACGGCCTTTTTTATTGCTTCATAAATCTTCTTGGCATCAAAAGGCACTGTTTCCCCACTGCGCTTTTGCACCGCGACCAAGCGTGTTGCCAACGTTGGTGTAATCTGAATTTTAATTTCATTTTGTGTTTCTGACATCTTTATAACTCCAATCTTCTAAAAACACAACATATAGTGGTTGTTTGTTCGATTTAATAACAATATATAGTTTTGTGTAAATGGTATCAATACATAAAAAGACAAATTTTTTTTATTTTTCGCTTTACTTTTAAAAATGCGGATTTTCTGCATATCACAGCCCGAAAACAGAATCGGTGTTTTTATACCAATCATCGTTTTGTGTCAATAAAAGTCCCTTTTTATACTAGGAACTGATTCGGTTTCTTGCAAAAAATACAAAATATAGATAATTTTTTGCGAATCTGTATCTATATCTTGTGCAGTTCAGAATCGCCCCGCCCATCTAATTATCCTGATAATTAGGTTGTTTTTCCTGCGAAATATGTCTATATTCAATATATCGGTATCGTGGTGATGTCGATATATGTTAACTTAATTACAAGAGTTTATCATGATGAAAAACATATATGAAATGCTGCAAGACGTATGTTCGCGGAACAAAGACAGTATTTTCTTTGTACGCCAGAACGAAACCTATGCAGACTTATTAAGAAAGGTAAAGCAGCGTGCTGTTTTATTGGCGCAACGCTTTGGTATCAAAAAGGGCGACACAGTTGCGATTCTGTCTGGGAATACACCTGATTTCGTTCGTTCTTATTTTGCGATTTCGTCTATTGGGGCGCGCGCATTGATGCTGGACACAGGGTTGAATACAACCGAACACGTTAACATGATGAAGCGTACTGACTGTAAATTGGTCTTGGCCCAGCGGTCTATGTTTACGCCTGACGCGCCATGTGAAATGTTTGACATTGAAAATATCGACGACACCGATGAAAATGATTTTGTTATGGCGGATACTGAACGCAGCGACATTGCCCAGTTGTCATTTACATCTGGTTCCACCGGCAACCCCAAGGTGGTGGGGCTAACCCATGAAAACCTGTTGTCGTTGGCCGACGGTGCGCAATTTTATAAAACAGTAATTTTGCCCAGATATATATTCTACGGCTTTTTACCGCTGTATCATATATATGGTGTGGTGATTAACATTATTGTACCTGTCGCGCTTCAGGGCCAACTGCTGTTGCAACCGGTCTTAAAGCCCCAAGAATTTATCAAAGACTTCAAACAGTACAAGCCCGAAGTTATCCCCGCCGTACCGCGCATTTGGGAAGTGTTTTATAAAAAAATCGTCGATTCTGCCAAAGAAAAGCATGTTTGGACATTGATGCGTGTGATTGTGTCAATGCGTAAAATCTTGCGTGCGATTGGTTTGGGGGTATTGGTGGACAAGGTTACAAAACCTGTTCACGATGCCTTTGGCGGCAATACCAAGGTATTGGTGTCTGCCGGTGCGACGTTAAAGCCATCAATCCGCAAATTCTATGAAAGTATGGGGTTTGTTGTCGGCGATTGCTATGGTTTGACCGAAACAACGGGGCCTGCGAACTTTAACTTTGCGTTTCGTCGTCCAGATGGTTCTATGTATTACGCGGGGCCACTGTTGGGCAACGAAATTCAGATTTATAACCCCAACAAAGATGGTGTCGGTGAAATCTGGGTTCGCGGTAATATGGTTATGAGTGGTTATCTGGAAAACGATGCCGCCAATGCTGCCGCGTTTGAAAACGGCTGGTTCAAGACGGGTGATATTGGCTGTTTGGACAAATACGGCCGTCTGACGGTCAAAGGTCGCCAGAAACAGGTTATCGTTCTGGACAGTGGTAAAAACGTTTATCCCGATGAACTGGAAGATTTATACATGCAAAACGAAGAAATCTTGAATGCTGCGGTCTTTGAATATGTAATCAAAGACAAAACAGTCCCATTTGCAGTATTTCAGGTCAAGGCGGGTACAACGGTTGATCGTGTGGCATTCTTGCTGAAAAAATCGAATTTGCAGATTGCCCAGTACAAGTGGGTCAGACACTTTGCAATCACCGAAGAAGAATTGCCGTCAACATCTGCGAAAAAGGTCAAGCATTTTGCCGTTCGTGACATGTTGGATGGTGGCGCATTTACCCGCGCACAGGCGTAATTGCATTTCACAAATTATGTGAACAAATCGGGGGCAGGGCAACCACCCCCGATATTTAATATCTTGACAAATAATGTTTTGTGTACTATGTTTATAGTGTGAATAAATAATATGGGGGTACAGATGGTTGCGCACAAGAAAAGTGTAAACATTGGTGTGTTCAATATCTTAAATTCAATTATGAATGCCAAGGCGGCCAAGTTGCGCGCCACGATTGACGCAGGTCGTCGTGCGGAACAGGAACGTCCGGTTTTGTATGAACATATTTCGCATTTGCAACAGTATATTATCAGCAACCGTTATGACAGGAACGAAGTTCGCGATGCAGAAATGACCATGAACGATTATGAACAACAGGCCGTCGCCATCAACACTAAAATAGATATGGGCAAGATCGCCCAGTCTGATTTGCAGTACGTAGACAAGTTTAAGAACATATATAATTCGGTTGTTGTTGCGCCAAAATTGCGTGAATTGTACGAATTGTACGGTCAAATTTCGGCGCGCATGGACATGTTGGATGAACGTATGTTTGCCTGTGAAATCAATATGAACCCATATGAACGCAGTGCATCGATTGTTGAACAATCTGAAACCGATATGGAAATGTATCAGGCCGAATATGCCCAATTATCGGAACGCCTGAATGATATTCAACGCCAGATGGCGCTGTATCAGAACACAAAATAAAAATTCCGCCAATCGGCGGATTTTTTTATATCTATTTGCATACTGCGACATATGGTGGCACAGATCGCGTCGCGTCAATAACACCTTCGCCACAATCTAAACAGTTGAATTTTCGATTCTGTGAATGTGCCTTGTCCAGTGGTACCGCAACATTCGCCACCGCGTCAACCGCGCCAATGTACATCTTGTTTGGAAAGCCAAAGTAAAATGCACGCGATGGGCCGCTGCACTGGTTCGCCGCCGCCGCGGCATAGCATCGCGCATCACCAATTTTTGATGGATCCGGCACGCACGACGTTGTGCATGTATCGGGATCTGTAATCATCCGTTCACAGTCTGTACACGATGTTTGCGGAATACGCAACGTGGTCCCCAGTGTTCCCGATGCCATCCCACTGACGATGTGTCCGCATTTTTTTGTATCTGTAATACTGTTCGGATCAATGACGCATTCCCATTCCAATGTGTTATAGTTTAATCGTGCAACCATCTTGTCTGGGCAACTTTTTTCAGGGAACGGATCAATACATTCCCAAACGCTGTCCACCAGAACCGCCGTTTGACTGTCCGCACACAATGGTTTTCTGGATTCGTCGGCCACGCATTCATATAGATCAGAATCCCAAATCATATCGCCGCCACAGTCTGTTTGTGTGTTGTATCCAATACATTGCCACCGTCCGAACCGATATGTTTTTGCGGCCCCAACTGGGCAGACCACATCTGCCACACCAACGGCATCATATTGCGCCCCCATATCTGGGATTTCATATTGTGTCAGGTACACCAGTTGCCCATTTTTCAAATCCATTTCTTTGACAACTGCCGCCGGTACGACACGTTTTGTCGCGGTCCCCCCTGACATAATCTGGTTATCTTGGAACAGTCCGAACGTCCCAGAATCCGCATAGTGCTGTTCCAGAATTTCCATCATACTGTTATAGTTTTCTGCATCCAGTGGCTGGGTCGCTGTAACGATATAACTAAACGCCGGTTTTTGATTTCGCACAACTGCGCACTTGGTAATCTTCAGTTTTTTATCCATGCACACAAATTGACTGTTGATTTGGCTTTGTTCAATACAGACATCTTGAAATTCTGTGCCGTTAATTTGTGCGTTATGCACTGCGACGGCGCACTGGGCGATTGTTCGCAAATCAGACCGTTCAATCGCATATTCTGTATCATGCTGGGCGATGTTTTGACTGGGGCTGTCTATCCAATAGTATCCCACCATAAACAGTGCCACCAAAATCATGATAAAAATATTCATTATTCTCCCTTGCGATTTATAAAAAGTCTAGGTAATATACAAATAAATTGCAACAGGAAATCGGATATCTTGATGAAAAAATTTTTAATATGCTTGTTTGTTTTATGTGTATCGGCCTGTGGTTTCAGACCAATGTTTTCCGGCGAAGATACAAATATCTATGTTCAACCCATCAGTGGAATAAACGGCATTGATTTACGCAACGCCTTGTGGGCCAAGTTTGGTGGACAATATTCGCCCGATGCCACATACACCTTGACGGTGTCATTGTCTGACCCGACCACGCGGTACAAGGCCTTGGAACAAACCGGCGATGCCACATGGCAGGAAATTTCCCTGACCGCGCATTATGTTTTGTCGCACAATGGCACAGAAATTGCATCTGGCACTGAACAGGCATCAGAATCATACACATTTGTGCGCTATCTGGTGGCATCAAATGCATCGTATAACAGTGCGGTCCAAAATACCATCGCGGTTTTGGCGGACAAGATTGGCGCGCGCGCCATTGCAGAAACTTATAAATATTCACATACGGACACAGATAAATAATAATGAAGTGGAAAGACGCAGATTTTAAATCCGGTATTGACAGTATTCGTGCCGTCCTGATTTATGGCCCTGATGCCGGTCAGGTCGATGAATATTGCGATCGTGCGGTTGAAAAACTGGGGATTGAAAAAGATAACCTGTTTGCGTTGGATTCTGATGAATTACGCGAAAAACAGGATGCCCTGTTTGCCGAAGCGTGCAGTCCATCCATGTTCGGTGGCCGTAAGATGGTTTTGATTTCAAATGCGGGCGATGGCTGTGCCAAACAGGTTGCCGAACTGGTTGAACATTCTGGACTGTGCGCCACCGTTATCGTTGCTGCGGGCGATTTGCGTGCCGGTGGCGGTCTGCGTTCTTTGTTCGAAGGTGCCGATAACATGGCGGCCTTGGCGTGCTATACCGACGATGCGCGTACATTGGCGACATTGATACGCAATGAATTATCCGCGGCGGCGGGAATACAACAGATTACGCCCGATGCCATGGCATATATGACATCACATCTGGGTGGGGATCGTGGAATTACGCGCGGCTTTCTGACCAAGATTGCATTATACGTTGATGATAAACGCATTGTTGAATTGTCCGATGTTGAAAAATGCCTGCCTGATACAGGTGCCGCCGATATGGATGATTTTCTGTATTCGCTGACTGCGGGCCATATTCAACAGACGATGATGGCGCTGGATAGATTACTGTACGATAACAAAGAACCAAATATGCTGATACGCATGTTGGACGGCCATTTCAAGAAACTGCAAACCGCGGTTGTCAACGGTCAACTGCCGCGCCTGTTTTGGAAGGTCGAAGATAAATTCAAAATGGCGATAAAAATTTGGCCTGAATCAGAAATAACCGCGGTCTTAATCCGCCTGAACGAACTGGAACGCCAGTTGCGCACCACCGGCATGCCGGCCGAGGTTTTATTACGCGACTTCGCATTAAAGCTGGCGGTTCGTGCGGCAAAATTGGCAATTAAACGAAGGAATTAAATATGTTGGCATCTGTCTATGCACCCAAGGATTTCAAACGTCTGCGTGCGGCGGGCGATATTGTCGCGCGCTGTTTTGAATTTATCAGTCCACATATTCGCGCCGGTATTTCTACTGGTGAAATCGATCGTATGGTTGCCGCGTTTTTAAAAGAAAACGGGGCGCGTTCATCGGATTTGGGGTATCAGGGTTATCCCAAACACATCTGCACGTCCGTCAATGATGTTATTGTACATGGTATCCCCAGTGATGACTGTGTCCTAAAAGATGGCGATATTGTAAACGTTGATTTGACCGCCGAATACAAGGGGTTTCATGGCGACGCATCGCGAATGTTTATGATTGGCAATGTCAAACCACAGGCGCGTAAATTGGTTCAGGTGTGTCAGGATGCTTTAAATGCGGCGATTTCAATCTGTGCCCCTGGGGTGCCGTTATCAGAAATTGGTCGTACGATTGAATCTGTGGTAACACCGCATGGTTTTTCAATCTCGCGCGATTTTGTTGGCCATGGCATTGGCAAGGTTATGCACGATGAACCCCAGATTTATCATTTTTATGACAAACGTTGGGACAAGGTAAAAATGGTCCCAGGGTTGGTCTTTACCATCGAACCCATGATTAACACTGGTTCCCCAGAATGTAAAATTGATGCAGATGGTTGGACGGCGCGTACGGTTGACGGTGGTCTGTCGGCCCAGTGGGAACATACAATCGGCATAACCGAAGACGGGGCAATTATCTTTACAGAACAGATGGTTTAATCATAATGCCGAAAACAGACGAACTGTTTCATGCGGGGCATCGCGAACGTTTAAAAGAACGTCTTTTAGACGGGACCTTGGCCGATTATGAAAAGTTGGAACTGTTGTTAACCTATGCAATACCGCGTCGCGATGTTCGTGTTTTGGCGCGTTCACTGGTAAATCATTTTGGCGGTATTTATTTTGTTCTGCGCGCCCCTGTGGCAGAATTAATGTCTGTTTCCGGTGTTGGGCGCAACACTGCAATATTGATTAAGTTATTTTACGAATTGAATCTGATTTCACATCGCGAATATGCGGCATCTGGAACATTTTTTCATGACGCGCAGTATTTGCATGAATATTGTCGCAATATGCTGGTCGGCAGGCCGGTCGAAGAATTTCATGTATTTTATCTGGGAAATGATTACAAGTTATTGCACGACGAACTGCATGCGCGTGGCACGATTGATTATGCCGCCGCATATCCGCGTCAGATTGTTCAAATGGCATTAAATCTGCGTGCGGTCAGTGTGATTCTGGTGCACAACCACCCAATGTCAAATAACAGTTTTTCACACGACGATATTGAATTAACCACAATGACTGAAAATATGCTGAACGCGGTCGGCATTGCGATGGTTGATCATTTGGTTGTCACATCAACTGGCATTGTGCATTCTTTTCGTGCAACACCATGGGCCAAGAAATCGTCATTTACTAAACAGTTCTGATACATCGCACACAGCACCAACGTCCACACTGTCTTGGGCGACCAACTTATTATCTTGCATTATATATTCTGTTCGTTTGGCCATGCTGGGACTGTCCCACGATTGGATCCATGGACGTGATATTTTGATTACACGAAATTTTGGCTGAAATACGAACTGCAGTTTTTGCAACGCGCATTCTGCCCCCTGTGTTGTGCGAAATCCGTCTGGGGTAATATCGCGCCATGCGCCACCGCCGCGCCCCAGTTCTATTTTATATTCATCCCACGCGTGCGCCGTCCCGTTTTCATTATGTGTGCGCGTAATTCTGTCGATGATTTTGTCATCGTTTATATCAACAGAAAAAACTTCGATTGTCGCGATTCCTGCACCTGTTTCGTCCAGTGGATTTTGTGTTGTGTCATTTGCGCGCCCCAATCCATCTGTAAATTCACCACTGATATTATTGCGGACTGCTACTTGTGGACTGGCTGTGCCATGGGCGCGTGTTTCTGGTTGTGAATTTTTTATCCACAATAAATACCCCAGTCCCACAATCAGCCCCAGCATTATTACCAACAATACATTTAATACCACACTGCCACGTTCAGAATTCATGTCTTAAATCCTTTCAGTACTGCCTTCGCGCCACCCTTCGATGTGTCGAATTGCGGATGCCACGCGTGTTAATTCTGCGGCGGTTAAGTCTGCCATGCGCTTGTTAATAGATAATCCAGTCAATTTTTCAATCTGTCTGTGGTATGCCGACGTATTGTTTTCAGACGGTGGTGCATACCGACTGATTGCGCCTGCAACGGTCAGTTTGTTATAACTGTCTGTTCGCAACAGTGCCTCGATTGCGTACATTCCGATTTCTTCGGTTGGGAATACTGCAAATCCGCCCGCCTGACCGATTGCGCCAATCCGTCGTGCAAATTCCGAATATCTGATATTCCCTGGGTTGGTATTTCGCCATGCACGTGTCCCACCTACGCGTTTTACCCGCGCGCCGTCTGGCATGGTATAGATTACATCTTTGCCGTCTGCGGCGGCCGCCACCGCAACCTTGTCTATTGTGGTTGGCACAGTTGGCGATACCGGTTCTGGTGTCTTCTGTTCTTTGTCTGGCTGGGCATTTACTTCTGATGTATCTGTGGTTGCGTCTGTTGCTTGGTCTGGTGTTGATGATATTGTTGTTGTATCGGGGGCTGCGCCATCTGTTGCCCCAGAATCATAGATGTCGATTTGTTCATGCTGTTCGGCGTCTGTTCCCAACTTGGCGTTTCTGGCATCCAGCAGTTTATTTGTATCTTCGATTGATACTGCGATTGTTTTGCATCCACGTGCAAACAGGTCATCCACATAAATCAGGTTCAATATTGGCCGCGTCAGTGTCAGCACCCCAAAAATAATAATCAGATTTCGCAGGTTGGTAAAAATATCGTTTTTGGCCCCGCGCAACATCGATATTGCCCAACCGCACAGCAATACCCCCGTCAGCACCATTATGCAAAACCACGCATATTCCGCAAACGTTTCAAAACTGCGCAGAATACACGATGGGTCTTCCATATAAATAAATTCCGCATCCGCACGCAGGCCATGGAATCCGGAATTTTGCAATAATTTAAGAATCGTGTCGACGTTCATTCGATGTCATCACGCCCCTTGCTTCTTTTTTGATGATACAGGCGTAAAGAACCCTGGGATTGAAAAGTCTTCATCGTTCGCGGCTACACCCGCCCATCCAAACAGGTTGTCGGTTGGAAAGTTGTCGTCGCGCGTGCGTTTTTTAAATGGCAGTATGCTTTTCAGTTTGCCGATTTTGCCATGCGTTTCTGTTTTTGCTGTGTCTACAATCTTGTCTTCGTTTTCTGCAAATTCCGATGCTAATTGTGCCAGTGTCGCATCTGTGTCTTCTTGCTGCCATTCTTCGATTGGTGCGTCATCTGTTTCTATTGTTGACGCGTCAATCACAATGTCTTCGCGCAATGGCTTCATGCTTTCCAACAGGTCTTCCAGCCCCAGTGTTGTATTCACAGGTGCGACCGGTGCCTCGTCGCGAATCATGTCGCTAATGGTCGCTGGTTCTGCAATCACATCCGCATCCCCGTCTGCAACCGGTGCAACCAAGACTGTATCAATGTTAATGCCCGAAATAACCGCACCATCTGTTGGTTCTGCGTCCAATGGTTCGTCAACTGTCGCAATTATGGTTTGTTCAATGTCGGTCATCGCTGGGGCATCTTGTGTCGCCACCGGTGCTGCGTCTTCGTTTTCTTTGTCCGCAACGACGGCCGTTGCCATTGGTTCTGTAATTTCTGGTTCTGGCTCTACTGTCGTAACGGCACTGACATCGTCTGCGTTTGCCACATCTTCCTTGACCGACAGAACGGACAGAATCGGAATAACTTTTTCTTCATCTGCGATGTCTTGTTCTGGTTCTGTGATTGGTTTTTCTTCGTCGACAACAGCCGGTTCTGGATCTGCTGCGACCATAACTTCTGCCATTGGGGCGGGTTCTTCTATTATAATCTCGGGTTCTTGTGGGATTTCATCAAACGTATCTTCTATCACTGTTTCTGCCACAGTGGCAACTGCGTTTTCTGTTGTTTCTGGTACGCTTAATGCATTATCGCTGTCGATTGGTACGCCAAACAATATTGTATCTTTATCCAACCCCAACGCACTGCGAACTTCATCAAATGCCGCGCGAATCTGTGCCATTTCAAAGACTTCATTACCAGAAATATAAATGATTTTTGTTTTCATATGCTGCAACCCCCACAATAGATGCCATCAGTATATCACATTTTAGGGTTGAACGCATATAAAAAATGTCTTAAACTGCCAATATGGCAGATATAAAACAACAAATTTTCCAAGAACTGACCCATCTCGAAGATGCGGCTGCCCGTCTGCGCGGTACAGCTATACACGCGGGCAAGCAAACAGATCTAGAGGTGGCAATCCTGACCGAACAGGTGCGTGTCCTGCGCGATAAAAACGCCCACGCCCGCGAAATGATTGACCAATCCATATCAATACTAAAGAAGTTAAAGAAATGAGTGTTGTTTCAATTCCAATTGTTAATAAAAACTATCCCATGGGGTGCGAAGATGGCCAAGAATCGCGCCTGATTGAATTGGGAAAAATGGTTGATGCGCGCGCACGCGAAATTTTGGATAAAATTGGTCCGCTGCCCGAAAGTGCGCTATTGGCAACGCTGTGTATCGTTTTGGCGGACGAAGTGCGCAGTCGTCCCGCCCCCGCGGCCACAGAATCTGATTTAAAAGAAATCTTGGCTCGTATCCGCGAAATCAAGCACAAGATTTCGCAATAACACCACGCCTATTTATCAAATACACCAATCAGTTCCCAATGATGACTGCCGACAAATTGATCGACCGGTGTCAGTTCTGTCATCTGAAATCCGCCGCGCCCCAGAATTTTTGCATCGCGCATAAATGTTGTTGGGTTGCATGACACATAAATCACACGCTTTACATCACTTTTTACTAATTCTTGGCATTGTGCCATCGCACCGGCGCGTGGTGGGTCCATAACAACGCAGTCATAATTTTTCAACATCCCAACCGTCAGTGGGTTTTTAAACAGGTCGCGTTTTACGCCTGTGCCAACAATGTCGAACCCATCTGCGTCCAGTTCAAATGTAAAGTTCCCCAGTCCGCAAAACAAATCGGCCACGCGTGCATAGTTTTGGGCGTGTGCCACAACAATTTTTCGCATTGCGTCTGCGCCTGCGATGCTGGGTTGTAAAAACGCGCCGGTCGGATATGGTACAGAAAGATTGCTAAAAGTTATCGTTGGATTTTGTGTTTGTTTTATGACTTTATCGTTCCATGTAATACGAATGACCGGCAGTTTTTGCGCCGCATCCCGAAATTCTGGGGTAAAGTATGGCACATTTGACGTAATCGCCACGTCGATACCGTTGTCGCATTCTGTAATCAGGCACGCCCCTGCACCGCACCATGGGATATTTGCCATCTGTGGCAGTATATTGTTTATCGCATCCGCCAGATTTGGACAGTGTGTTATCGGAATGATATTTTTCGTTCCTGCCTGATAGAATCCAAATTTACCCGCGGCAAATGCGCAATCTGCGCGCCGGCGCATACCGCCCGAAATCCACACAGGTTCGTTTGTGTATGGAATTGTTGCCAGTTCTTTTAACTTTTGTTCACGATAATCGGCGGCCGTAAAGTCAAATTTACAGCCGCCGCATTTACCAAACAATGGACATGTGTTTTTCATCAGAAACTAATGCGCGCCCCTGCGCGGAATTGATGCGCCGTCGGGTTCAGGTCTGTTATTCCTTCGGCCTTGGGGTCAAACATATAAAAATATCTGTACCCGAAATCCAGTGCGAATATAGAACTAAATTCTATGCTGATACCTGCCAGTGCCGCCGCCACAGGTGCGATTTTGTTGTCCAGTTTTACCCCATCGCTTGCGCTGTTCCACGACAAACCGGCCCCCACGCCGACATACGGCACAATCATCTGGCTGCGGAACAGGCGATAAATATTATCAATTCGTGCATCCCAAATCGCATTTACAAAAAATGTATCGCCGGTAAATGACAGGTCGTTCCACTTGGCATCTGTACGGACATAGTTTGCCTCGATTCTGAATGTGTCATAGATACGCAGGCCGGCAAACGCCTCGACCCCAGATGTGTTTTTACCACTTATTGAAATGTCGTTTTCGTCGGTAAAATCCTGCCACATGGCAAAGTTGTACATTCCGCCAACGTAAAAACGGCGTGTGCGTGCATATGCCTCGCTGTCCAGACCGGTTGGTGTTTCTGGTGCCGGCATTTTTACCTGTTCAACCCGATACGGAATCGCCGCATTTGCCACCATTGGCAACATACACATCATCGGTAATAAGAATTTTGCTTTCATGACCCGTTGTACCCCTGTATATTTCCTTTGTTTATCCGTCTTTTTATGTTTAGAAGTTCACACGAACAGATGCCATAACGTTGCTGATGTTATCAACGCCACCTGCGCGCACGCCCCATCCAAAACCGTTGCCAATCATCATCTGATATTGATATTCCACATCAACCCCAATCAGGTCTGTGAACATAATATTGAACCCCAGTGCGGCACGCGGTGCGGCACACACGAAGCCGTCTGCGCCACCTGCGCCTTGGAATCCATATACGCCCAGTGCGGCCCCAACGCCCATAAACGGCACAAATGTTCTGCGGCGTGTGATGTCGCCCGTCTGGACATAGCGTCGCGCCAAATCAAAGTACAACATTCCGCCCAGTGTTTGATATGTTGCACGTCGCGCATCCAGATCTGAAAACTTTAATGTTGCGGTATGGAAATCGATTTCTGTCCGCACATATGAAGACAGGTTCCATCCCAACGCAATTTGTGTTGTATAACTGCCCGAACTTTCATATTCTGTGCCATCGAACATTGCCTTGTCTGTTGCAAAGCCCAAATTCAACCCCGCGCCCATACGCATATACATTGATGTTGGAATAAAAATCTGAATGTCATCAGGATTTACCGCGCCGGCGATTTCATACACTTCACGCCCCAGTTCCCCAGGGGCCGCCATCGGTGTTGTATCAATCGTATCGCGCGCGCCAATCAGGTCCAGTCCTTCGATTATTTCTGCCTGAAACTTTGCGTGGTCATATGTTGCCTGTGCATTGCCACACATGGCGATTGTTGCCAACAAAACAGTAAAACAAGATATCTTTTTCATAATTTTAACCTGCCTAAATATTATCATTAAAAATTCTATCACAAATTGCAACTTGATTCCAGTCTGATTTATTCGTACGATATAGACATGCAAAATAAAAACACAGATAAAAAAATAGCACTGGTGGCTGGTGCATTGGACCTGCCGTTTTTCACGCGTGATGCATTGCGTCGTGCTGGGTGGGATGTTTTTGTTGTGGGGCTCAAGAATTTTGTTGACCCCCGTCTGGCACCAGATATGGTTGTTCGTCTTGGTGGGGCAGGGCGCGCAATCCGTGAATTTCGTCGTCGCGGCATTAAAAAGTTAACATTTGTTGGCGCGCTGGGGCATCCAAATTTTTCTGATTTGCGTCCTGATTTATGGACTTTTATGACATTGCTGAAAATAATGAAGCATCAACGGGGGTATGATTCTATGGCTGTTGCATTAAATAACGTTTTGGAAAAACAGGGCTTTGAAATTGTCGCCGCCCAAGATTTGGCACCTGAATTAACGTTCGAAGTGGCCGGCCCCCAGACACGCGCAAAACCGTCCGCGTCTGATCGTCGCAACATTGAACGCGCGATTGAGGTTTCGCACACCATCGGCGCGGCCGACATTGGTGCGTCTGTTGTTGTTGACTCTCAGGTTATTGCTGTCGAAGCGGCCGAAGGCACCGCCCGTATGCTGGAACGTGTTGTTGATATGCGTAAAAACAAACGTAAACCCAGCGGTATTTTCGCAAAAATGACCAAGCCCAACCAAGACCTGCGCATTGATATTCCTGCGATTGGTGTTGATACGGTAAATGCGGTTGCAGCGGCCCACCTGCGTGGTATCGTTGTTAATACGCGAACCTGCTTTGTCGTAAATAAACCCGCGGTGATAAGACAGGCAAACAAATTGGGAATTTTCATTTTGGCATTGGATGAATAGTTATCGGAATTCATACCTGCTGACTTCGGCTGTATAATTTTGTATTGTTGTATCGTCTTATTAACAACGGGGGATACAACATGTTATTAAAATCCAAAATTTGTTTTACGGCCTTGGCCATCTATGAAATGATTGCGGTGTCCGCATTGCATTTCCAGCGCATTTGCGATGCCATGTTCCCAACCCCATTCTGCGACAGTTGGTATCGCTACTTTCTGTTTTGTGTGGTACTGCCGCTGATTGTAATGTTGATTGTAATGTGGATACGCGAAATCGTTCGTGCACACCGCCGTCGCGCCTTTATTCGTCGTGCCCGCAATACAGTTCAGGGCGTAATGTCCAGTATTCGTGGTCGTGTATCTGAACACATCGACCCACGCGATTTGGAAAAGATTATTACAGCCGCCGTCTTGGTTGGGATTAAGCGTTATGCCGATCGTCATCCGAACCTGCGCCGCAATGTAAATAACATTATGGACATTGCAAACGGTGATGCAGAAATAGACATCATGTCCACCGCTGACGAGGTTGCGCCCCCACGCCCCCGTCGCACCAAGACAGCAAAACGCAAAAAATAGTCGCGTTTTCAAAATTCAGTTCTCACGCCCCCCCCCCCCACAGGGTGGGATGTTTTTTTGTGTTTGACAAAATTGTTATATGTGTCAAAATAAGAGTCGTCATATAACCCAAAAGGAAAATCAAATTGGCAAAGTTTTGTGTGTTTTGTGGTAATCCACCAGAAAATAAGAACGCGGAACATATCATCCCTCAATGGCTGATTGAAATGACTGGCAAGAAAAGCCGCCCATGCCATCTGGGGCCGATTACCCCAAATGGTTCAATCGCATTTGGCGCGTTCAAGTTTCCGGCCTGTGAACGTTGTAATTCAGAATTCTCTGCACTAGAGGCATCTGTAAAAACCATCATCCAAAACATTCTGGCTGGTACCAGCGTGACCGGCAACGACCTGCATATTTTGCTGAATTGGTTTGACAAGGTGCGCATCGGACTCTGGCTGGCTGATTTATGCCTGACCAAAAAGGTCGATGAAATCAACCCACATATGCATATTGCCAATCGTATGGGGCTAAAAGACCGCATGTTGGTAATTGAACGTATTGCGCCATGTGATGATTGTATAAACTTTATCGGCCCTGGGAACGTTTCTTTCCGATATGCCCCCAGTGTTTTTCAGTTGCACATAAATAACTATATCTTTACCAATGTGTCGGAATATGGACTGGTCGCGCGTCGTGTTGGGTTTCCATACTGCGACCGCATGATTTTCATGGACATCGAAGATGTTCGCTATGGCCCAATTATCAAGGGCAACGGTCGTATGTGTACACCTGTGGTTCGCAATTTTGCACCAACCCCAGAACAGACGATTATTTATCAACCGATATATAAATACTTTCAAAATGTATCGCCAAATCTGTACAACACCAAATATGTATTGGAACACAGTATTGATCCATCTGCTGGTGCCGGCGGTATATTTTATCAACGCTGTGGCGCACCAACCGCTTATCTGGCCCCAGAATCAAAACTGGTACTGACGCCGCGTGTATCTAACAAAGACCTGTTTGAACTGGGTATCAAGAATTATGAATTACATAATTATGTATTACAACACACGTACACTACAAAACAGGCCCCACAGCATGTTCAGATGGAACGTGCCATCGCCGAACAGAAACTAGTTGAATACAATAATAAAAAGATACAACTGTGCCAGTATCATCATCAGGCCGGCACCGAAATTAAACGATAAATTACAATCAGATTTATTGTGCCGCAGTTTTTTTATCGGGATTTCAGATACTGCATTTCTTGCTTGCGCAATTCTGCACGTATCATTTGACTGCCTGCCCACATAATCAGTGCGTCCCAATCAGCCGCCCCAAATGATTGCTTGATGTCGCGCAACTTGTCGTGAATCTTGGCGCGTTCATCCGCGGTTAAACTAGTGTTTGCTAGGCGACTTGCAACCGCTAAATATTCCTGTGCTTTTGCTGTCAAACTTATCTCCTTTGTCTGTTGTTCGATAAAGTTTGGATTTGTTAAATTAATCCCCAACGGACATTGCAGATATAGGGATTTTTGTCGGAGTTTCAAGTGTCAAAAAACCATATTGATTTATGGGGATTGATTCATTAGAATATGAAAAACAAAAAGGAGTCCCCATGAAAAAACTTTT
>JAFTNY010000049.1 GCA_017451625.1 Alphaproteobacteria bacterium | reverse complement strand
TTTTATCGCGGTGAACCAATCAAAACAAAAACATTAATGATAACAAGAATTGGCACACATGGCGTATGCCAGATGATGCCTGTTTGATTGCAAAGGGGTAAAAGATGAAGTTTAAATGGACGGTACCATATATGCTGTTTAGCTGTGTGATGTTGGGGGCATCTGGCCCATCAACCGCGCAAAACGAAACCGAACATTCTGCCATGCCGCCTGCCACACATTCTGAACCTGCGCCAAATACAAACCACTTGTCATATGCACGAACTGTGCCGTACTCGATTGACGTGGAATTTGAACGCAGTGTCAGTGAAGCGTATTTGGATAACAAGGCCGACAGTCTGCGCGACACATATGTTGCGAATATGTTGCGCGCACAGGCAAAATTAAAACCACTAATGGGCAAACGTGGTTATTCTGCGGCTGTTCGCCAAGAATTACCTGGGGCACCGGTTGGTCGTCATTGCGTCTGGGGCCAGCACACACAACTGTCGCGTGCGCTGGATGAAATGGGCGACACATTGACCATAATCCCCCAAGGGGCCCGAACCGCATGTTCCCAGTTCAAGTTTCACATGCGCAACAAATATAAAAATGCAGAATATGTCGATTGCATCCGCGAAGGTGTAATGTATGAATCTGATTCTGCATACAATGCCGCATTACAGAAATATTTGGCCCGCCGTATCAAGGCGTCTGCCCCAGATTCTGTGCGTACTGCCGCAATTCGCAAATTTGCCCAGTCGCATTACAGTGCCGATAATCTGGACGCAGGTTCAATATTGATTGTTCCACGCTATCGCGGCAGTCGCAATACCTTTCACGCCATTATGTATCTGGGGCGCGGTCGTGTCCAAGATGGCCAATTTGTGCCAGATTCCACTGGTCGCCATATTTACACCGGCCATAATCGCGAAAATATTGGTGATTTGTTTAAGACATATGACACATCAAACGTTTTTGCCGCCGATACCAAGAAAATTGTACGTGTTGAATATTCCAAGGAATTACAGCGCATTGAATCGATGACCACACCAGAATTGATTCAATTTTTAGAGGACGAAAAAACACCTGCTGAAATGCTGCAATCATACCCACGTATGACACTGTTGCGTATGGCGCGGGACAAGTATTTCAAGAAAGAAACGCCCGATTATAAAAAATTGATGATGCCACCGATACTGGCGCATTCGGCCGATGTTTATTCGCATCTGCGTTCATTGTTGCCAACCCAGTTGGCTTTAAAGAATCAACGTTCATTGTAATAAGCCCCCGCCACATGGCGGGGTTTATATTTCTTGACTTTCATTTGTGTTGCGTGTCATAATGACCATGCAATGACAATTCGTTTTATCAATTTTTACTGTTGTTGTTAATATGCATTTTTTTGCAAACGGAAATCGTTTGCATTTCTGACATCATCAAACTAAAATCTCATAACAAATGTAAAGTACCAAGGGGGAACGCGCAATGACGATTAAATTATTCAATACAATGTCCAGAAAACTAGAAGATTTTCAACCGCTGGTCGCCGGCAAGGTTGGGTTTTATTCGTGCGGTCCAACTGTTTACCACTATACCCATTTGGGCAACCTGCGTACATTTCTGCACAACGACTTTCTAAAGCGTATGTTTTTGGCCAACGGATATGATGTTCGCCACGTTATGAATATCACAGACGTTGGACATCTGACCAACGACGAAGATGACAGTGGCGAAGACAAAATGGAAAAGGGTGCCGCCCGCGATAATAAATCTGTATGGGATATTGCAAAGTTCTACAAAGGCGAATTTTTGCGCGACTTTAATGATCTGAATATGATTGCGCCAACTGTTATGCCCCACGCCACAGATTATATTGCAGAACAAATCGAACTGGTCCAGAAATTGGTGGATTTGGGCTATACCTATGAAATTCCAAATGACGGCATTTACTATGATACGTCTAAATTTGCGAATTATGGGGCATTGACCGGTGGGTCATTGTCTGGCAATCGTGCCGGCGCGCGCGTTGATTATAATGATGCCAAGCGTAATCCCACAGACTTTGCCCTGTGGAAGTTTTCGCCACAGGATGTCAAACGCCAAATGGAATGGGACAGTCCATGGGGTGTCGGCTTCCCTGGGTGGCACGCGGAATGCAGCGCGATGAGTATGAAGTTGCTGGGCAATCATTTTGATATCCACACCGGCGGCGAAGACCTGTCGCGTGTTCACCACGCCAATGAGATCGCGCAAAGTGAACCGATTACCGGCGCACCATGGGTAAACACGTGGTTGCATTACAGTTTCTTGTTGGATAAATCCGGCGAAAAGATGGCCAAGTCCAAGGGCGAATTTTTGGGTATGGACGCGGTCCGCACACGTGGCTATGACCCGATGGTCTATCGCTATTTTGTTGCCATGGGGCATTATCAGTCCCAGTTGGCGTTTTCATGGGAAACGATGGATGCCACCGCCAAGAGTTATTCGAACCTTGTTCGTCGTGTGGCTGATTTGTTGCCTGCATCTGCCGGTGCGGTGAATTCAGACGTTTATAACAAATGGCATGACGATATGTTGGCGGCAATATCTGACAACTTGAAAACCGCCTCGGTCTTGGTTTTGCTGCAAGACTTTATCAAATCAAATGATATTGATGATGCGACAAAATTGGCGCTGGTGCGTTTTGTTGATGAATTGTTGGGGTTGCAGTTTATTGATCGTGCGCAAAAGTTATCTGCGCTGGAAAACACTGTTGCGCCGGCGGAAATTGTTGCGCTGGCTGACCAGCGTGTTGCCGCCAAGGCCGCCAAAGATTGGGCAACTGCGGACGCGTTGCGCGCCCAGATTGATGCGGCCGGTTGGACGGTGCTGGACGGTCGCGACGGATATAAAATTGTTAAAAAGGCATAAAAATATACCCGACAACCTCGGGTATAATTTTTTTATAATTAAGGGCTTGAATTTTTGGCTTTTTATGCTATATTACCGGCGTTAACAAGAGGAAATTTCCATGAACTATCCATATATGCCTAAGTCTACGGCCCTGTGGTTGATTGAAAACACAGCCCTGACATTTGAACAAATTGCAGAATTCTGCGGTATGCATGAATTAGAGGTAAAAAGCATCGCCGATGCAGAAACATACAAGATTCAACCACTGAACCCAATTTTAAGTGGCCAGTTAACACGCGAAGATATCGAAAAGTGCGAAGCAGATGTATCCGCACGTCTGACATTGCGTTCAGAAATTATTGATGCCCAAACACAACAGAACAAGCGTGGCGTTGGTTATACACCAAAATTGCATCGCCAAAATCGCTTGGGTGGTATTTTGTGGATTGTGAAAAATTATCCAGAATTGACCGATAATCAGGTTGCACGCCTGATGCGCAGTACCAAGCCAACTGTTGCATCCGTCCGCAATAAAACACATCCTTCGTATTCATTGATTCAAATTCAGAGTCCGATTGTCTTGGGACTGGTGTCTGAATCTGCTATTCTCGAAGCCAACGCCAAGGCGCAAAAACAGACCAATGCACCCAAGGCCAAGAAAAAATAAAAATTACGTTTCTTCTTTGGGTTGTACAATCGTTAAACACTGGAAATAGGTTTGATTAATGGCAAAAAAACTGGACGAAGCAACAAGATTATTAATTGATTCATTGCCTGAAAATTTGCAGAAATTGGCAATGGGCGCAATAGAGGTTGGTTATCTGTCGCGTATGGATTTTACCGCCGCGACCGAGGCCGACGAAGTCCCCGACACAGAACATGACGAAGTTCTTGATTTCTTCCAACAAGACCTTGGGCTGGAAATACTGGAAACTGATAACTATCCCCAAGATTTGGGGCGTTATTATGATAACGACGACGAAGAACCACGCGATAAAACACGCAATTTGTTGAACGCCGATGCCGAACAGGTTGATGTCAACGACGATGACTATGAACATTATGCCAAGCAGTTGGAACGCAGTCAAACCGGCGCATTGGTATTGGGTGTCCAAGATTCTGTTCAGTCGTATTTGAAACAAATCGGCACTGTCCAGTTGTTGACGGCCGCCGGCGAAGTTGCGATTGCCCAACGTATCGAGGCCGCATCCCGCCTGATGGTATATGGCCTGTGCGAAAGTCCAATGACCATCCAAGCGATGTTGGATTGGTATCAGCAGTTGTTAAACGAAGATATTCGCCTGCGTTATATTGTGAATTTGGAAGTAATGTATTCCAGCGAATCCGAACAGAAATCTTTGGCCGCCTTGTCCGAGGCCCTAAAGTCCAAAGGTGTCGAACATGTCGATGAACTGGATGACGATGATTTAGATGACTTGGCTGATGCGTCTGTCGATTCCGACGAAGACGAAGAAGATGAAGAAGACGAAGACGGCATCAAGAAAGAAGATACGCCACGTGGCACATCCGGTGTTCCAATCCCTGTGATGGAAGAATCCTTGATGCCAATGATTACGGATCTGTTCGCGAAAATCAAACGCATATTTAACAGTATGCAGAAATTACAGGCCAAGCGTCTGGACAATCTGTTAACGTCTGACACGCCTGACGCGGCTTTGGAAAAGAAGTACACTAAATTGCGTTTGGAATTGTTCGAACACGTCAGCAAGATTCGCCTGAACGACGATCGTATCGCAGAAATCTTGGAACAGTTGACCAAGCGCGACCAGTTGCTAATGGGACTAGAAGGTAAATTGTTGCGTCTGGCCTTGGCGAACAAGATTAAGCGCGAAGATTTCTTGGTTGAATACACTGGGAACGAATTGAACCGTAATTGGGTCAAAAAGTTGGCCAAACACAAAAATCCTGCGTGGGCAAACTTTGCCAAAAAACACGAAGCGGACATCCTGAAAATCCAAGAAGACATAACCGCCATCGCAAATGAAACCGGCCAACCAACCGCTGAATATAAAAAGGTTGTTGAACTGGTTCGTCGTGGCCAGACCGAAGCCGCCCGCGCCAAACGCGAAATGATCGAGGCAAACCTGCGTCTGGTTATCAAATTTGCGAAAAAGTCCAGCAATCGTGGTTTAGGACTGGATTTTTCGGACTTGGTCCAAGATGGTAATATTGGTCTGATGAAGGCAGTTGATAAATTTGACTATCGACTGGGGAATAAATTCTCGACCTATGCAACCAACTGGATTCAGCAGGGTATTTCGCGCAGTATCGCCGATCAGGCGCGTACAATCCGCATCCCTGTGCATATGATTGACAATATTCACAAGATTCAGCGTGCTTCGCGCCAGTTTATGCATAAATATGGTCGCCAGCCCACTGCCGAAGAATTGTCAAAAATCATCTATCTGCCGGTTGATAAAATCCACAAGGCGATGAAGGTTAATTTGAAACCAATCTCACTCGAGGCACCCGTCGGCACCGAAGATGACAGTTCGCGCATTGAAATCATTGCAGACGAAACGGCCAAAAATCCGTTTGTATCTGCCGCGCAAAAGAATCTGCGTAAAATCGTCACCCAGATTCTGTCAGAATTAGACCCCAAGGAAGAAACAGTTCTGCGCCAGCGTTTTGGGATGAGTACTAATAAAACCAGTACCTTGGAAGAAGTTGGTGAATACATCGGCGTTACCCGCGAACGTATCCGCCAGATTGAACAAAAGGCACTGAACAAGTTAAAGCATCCAACACGCGCCCGCAAACTGCGCAGTTTCTTGGAAGATTAACACCCCATTGCCCCGCATTTGCGGGGCATTTTACAGATATAGGGATTGCGAAATGAAAAATACATTGTTGTTTTGTACCGGCCTGTCGGGCAGTGGTAAAACATATTTTATTGAAAACACATTGCCCAACGGTTTGTTTTACAATCTGCGTTCGGCAACCACGCGTCCAATGCGTGCCGGTGAATCTGACGGCAATCCATATTTCTTTCGCGACGAAGCGTATTTTGATACCGCGCGCCTGTGCACACACCTGTGGGTCAATGAACGTTTCTGGACCGACGGAATGCCCAAATGGTTGTATGGTGTTCCCGAAGACGAAGTGTATAATAACCTTGGTAAAAATTTAATCTATGACGTTATCGAACCGCGATATGTTCGCCAAATGCTAGATTGGTTTCGCCAGAATAAACTGGCGGCCCAGTACAATTTTCGTGTGGCATACTTTTTATCGCCCGAACAGAATCTGGAAACGGCCCGCGCCCGCGCCAACATGCCAAACGATGCAGATGTTCGTCGCACAAATACGTGCGATCCAATTGATTTTCTGCGTGCTGGTTTGGACATAGACTATATCTTGTCGCCCCGCAACGGACTGTATAATCCCCGTCTGGCTGCACATGTAAAATATTTGCAAAAGGCGCGTTGAGTTTTTTTTCGCCAGACAAAACCATCACCCCCGCGCGGGCCATTGTTTCTCGTTCGGCACCGTCATACCGGCGCAGGCCGGTATCCACTGTGTCATGTGGTCCTTTGTTTGTCATTGCGAGTAAACGTCATTTTACGTGGCAATCCAGTTTTATGTATTCTTATTTGTATCCACAGACTGGATCGCCGCGGCTGCGCCGCGCGATGACAAAGGTGTGTAAGAGTCAAGTACAAGAAGCAACCAGAACGCAATGGATCCCCGCCTGCGCGGGGATGACGACGGTGTTTAATTTTTTATCTCTTCGGCACGTCATATCGAAGCACGACAGTTTTTAAGTTTTATCTCTTAAGCACGTCGGTAGATTCTCCTCCGGCGGAGGAGTACGCCGCAGGCGGGAGGTGGTCTTTTTTATTTTTATAGTCCATATTCCCGCCTGCGCGGGAATGACAAGTTTTTTTAATTTTTTACCTCTTTAAGCTCCGTCATACCGGCGCAGGCCGGTATCCAATGTTTCATGTATTCCTTTTTTAAAGTTCCCCTCCTATGGAGGGGTGCCCGCAGGGCGGGGTGGTCTTTTGTTTTTTTATCATTAGGCGCCCAACTTTATCACTTGCAAAAAATCGCTGAACGCGGTAAAATATATGGCGTACAGAAGAAAAATAACTGCCGAATCCAA
>JAFTNY010000048.1 GCA_017451625.1 Alphaproteobacteria bacterium | reverse complement strand
TTCTACGATTTTTACATCAAATTGCGCTGCCACTGGAAAGTCTGTCAGGTGTACCGACACCCCACCCGTCAAATTGCGCCAGATATATTCTGTTGCGAATGGTGCAAATGGTGCCAACAACTGGCATACCGTCCCCAGCACCGTATACAGCGTATCAAATGCATCCTGTTCTTCGTCCCAGAAACGTGCGCGCCCACGACGAATGTACCAGTTGTTCAAGATGTCCAAGAACCGAACAAATTCTTTGATTGCGGCATCTGGTTTATATTCGTCCAACGCACCCTTGACGGCATCAATCAAAACATTTAATTCTGCCAAGATATATTTATCCAGTGCATTTGTCGGATTTGCAATTTCTTTTGCAACAATATTTCCGGCATTTGCATACAGTGTAAAGAAGTGGTACGCATTCCACAGCGGTGTTTGAATTGTTTTTGTTGATTCAACAAACACTTTGCCTTCTTTATCAACCGGCACCGGTTCTGCCTTCATAAAGTTTGAACCCAAGATATACAAACGCACCGCATCTGCGCCATACTGTTCGATTTGTTCTTCAGGGTTTACAAAGTTTTTCAGTGATTTTGAAAATTTCTTTTTATTTTCATCAACCACCATACCGTTTGCAGACACTGTCATAAACGCAGGTTTATCAAACAACGCCGTCGCCAATACCATCAATGCATAGAACCACCCACGTGTTTGATCTTGCCCTTCGATAATATAATCCGCAGGGAATCCCTTTGGTAAACCTGCCTCGGCTTCGCTGTGCGAAGACGGGTCAAATGGGTAATGCAGCGATGCCCATGGCATTGAACCACTTTCCACCCAGCAATCTAAAACATCTGGAATGCGTGTCCACCCATCGCGTGTCAGTTTGTCCAGCGTCGGACGATGTAAATCTTCGACCGGCACACCAAAAAATTCTTCCAGTTCTGCGATTGAACCAAAGATTTTAAATTCACCATCGCGTTCCCAGATTGGCAATGGCATCCCCCAGAAACGATTTCTGGAAATTGACCAAGGACGCGCATTTTCAATCCATGAACGGAAACGTTCGCCGGCCGATGTCCAATTTACCTTTGCATTATTTGCCAACAATTTGTCTTTGATTTTTGGCACATCGATATACCAAGAATCTGTCGCGCGATAGATTAATTTTTCTTTGGAACGATCACCAAAAGGATACGAATGCTTGTACTGTTCTTTTTTGACCAAACGTCCATTTGCCTTTAACCAATCCAGTATTTTCGGTGTTGCCGCAAAGATATTTTCGCCTGCAAAATCAACAACTGTTTCATCAAAGTTTCCATAGTTGTCAACGTTCAATAACACTGGGAATTTTGCATCGATATTTTTTGCCGCCCAAAAGTCATCTGCCCCATACGCCGGCGCGATATGAACAATACCTGTCCCATCTGAATCAGAAACATAATCTGCCGGAATTATCTGGAACAATAATTCAGACTGTCCTGCATAATATGGGAACAGTGGTGTATAATGCAATCCGGCCAATTCGGCACCCTTGATGCGACCGATTTCTGTTGCGTTTGCAAATTGCTTTTCATATGCCTTCAGACGACTGGCGGCAACAACATAGATTGCACCGTCTGCATCCTGCATACGCAGATATTCCATATTTGGATTTACCGCCAACGCAGAATTTGCCGGCAATGTCCATGGTGTTGTTGTCCATGCGATTGCGCGATCACCGTTTTCCAATTCGAACCAAACCGTCACAGCGTCATCTACAATCTCGCGATAGTCCTGTGATGCTTCTGAATTAGACACCACCGTACCATTTACCCAGTCAAACGGATTAACGCTGTAATCTTTGTACAACAGTCCACGATTATACAGTTCCTTTAACGTCCACACCATCGATTCCATATAATCTTTGTTCATGGTCTTGTACCCATACCCATCGCCAATATCGACCCAGCGACCCATACGAACAATAAATCTTTCCCATTCGGTTGTATACGTCATAACGTCTGTTCTGCACATATCACAGAACGCAGAAATACCATCTTCTGCGACGATATTTTTTGCCGACCGGCCCTGCTTTTTTTCCACAGAATTTTCCGCCGGCAATCCATGGCAATCCCACCCCAGTTCACGCACCACGTGCCGACCGCGCATTGTCTGGTATCTGCCGACCATATCCTTGACCGCCGACACCCCCAGATGCCCCCAGTGTGGCAAACCATTTCCAAACGGTGGCCCGTCATAGAACGAAAACGGCCGTCCAGACTTGGTCTTGTCCAGCGAATTGTGAAATGTATTATTTTCACGCCAGTACTGCAACACCTGTTGTTCCAGTGCGGGAAAATCTGCGCGTGGTTCTGTTTTTGGGTATGCCATAATTACTTACTCCGTTATACTATTAAAAAAAGGCGCCCATGCGCCCCAGCCACCGCCAAAGCGCAGTGCCCAGTTATTTAATAATAATTATTGTTGTTTGTCTCATCAGTGCCCAGATTACACTGTATTTGTATAAAATGCAAGTATTGAAATAATAAAAAATCCCCGAACGGGGACAATCTGGTGCCGGTGATAGGACTTGAACCTACGACCCCCTCATTACGAATGAGATGCTCTACCAACTGAGCTACACCGGCATGTGCCAATGACTATAATCTATCCCCAGAATAATTTCCAGTGGTTTTTTACATTTTGATAATTGTATTAAATGCTTATTATAGGTATAATTTCATAGTCTTGATTACCAAAAGGATTTTTGTTATGAAAAAATTTTTCTCTGCTATTGTCTTGATGTTTTGTGTGTCGTTTATGGCGTATGCAGAACCATCACAGCCACTGGAACAACCCGCCCCAGAATCAGAAACACTAGAACAAACAGATGTGTTTATTCCTGATGAATACATGTACCAAGATTTTTATGCAGATCAATCAAATGAACGTTTGTTTGTTGAATATAATATTTCTCTGTATTCAAATTATGAAATAGAAATAACAGACATGGAAGACATCGACACATCACAGTTGAATGCAGACGGCCGTATGTCATTATCAATCGGTACAGAAACAGATTCTTTTCGTTTTGCCGTATCGCCCGCGTTTCAAACCGTTGAAAACGCAGAACTGGGGTCTATTGATTTATCACTAGATTTTTTCCCAAAGCGTGAACGTTTATCGCCATTTATCGGTATTCAGTTTGGTTTTAATTGGATTGATGTCGAAGATTCCGATATATCTGAAACTGCCTTTGGATATGGTATTCATGCAGGTATGATATACGACATAGCAGATAATTTATTCTTCAAGGTTTCTTTTGGATATAATACCGTTGAATTTGATATAGATGATGATTTATCACTGGAATTATCAGGTTTTAATTTAAGTACAGGATTTGGTTTCAGATTCTAAAAAAATACCGGCTTTTGCCGGTGTTTTTAATTATTTTTAATCCGTCTCAACACAACCATAATTCCTGCTGGGGTCATGCCTGATATGCGCGACAAATCTGCAATGTTTTCCGGTCGCGTCGCGGTCAGTTTTTCAACCAATTCATTGGTCAGACCTGCCAACCCACGATATTCAAAATCTGCCGGAATCTTTAACGCTGCATCACGTTTATATGCCGCAATTTCGCGTTCGTTGCGTTCGATGTATCCTGCATAGAATTTGTCATTTTCTGCGATTTTATCGGCGCGGGCGGCCAACTTACGCTCATACACATCCGCATCAATCAGTCCCAGTTTAACACCGATTGGCCCCAGTCGCGAAATCGCATTATCTGCCCGCAGTTTCAGGCGATATTCCGCCCGCGATGTAAACATACGATATGGTTCGTCCACGCCCAGTGTCGTTATATCGTCAATCAGAACCCCAATCATTGAATTTGTTCTGTCGATAATCAGTTCCGGCAATCCACACGCATACGCCGCGGCATTTGCCCCTGCGACTAATCCTTGGGCCGCCGCCTCTTCATAGCCGGATGTGCCGTTAATTTGTCCCGCAAAGAACAGATACGGATAATCTTTGCTTTGTAATTTATCGTTCAATGCGCGTGCATCAATCGCATCGTATTCAATCGCATAGCCATATCGCACCACAACCACGTTTTCCAGTCCCGCCACCGTACGCAGCCATTTATCCTGTTCGTCTGCACCAAAACTGGTCGACAAACCGTTTGGATAAATAATGTCGCTGTTATATCCTTCTGGTTCCAAGAACACATGGTGCGACGTATGTTCTGGAAAGCGCATAACCTTGTCTTCGATGCTGGGGCAATATCGCGGCCCTGTTCCCTGAATGTCGCCATTATACATTGGCGCGTTTTGAATATTTTCACGAATTACATCGTGCGTATGTTCGTTCGTATGTGTGATATAGCAAACTGCATCATACTTATTATTATCATCACCATCTGAAAACCAATCGTGTGGTGTGTCGCCTGATTGTACCTCGCAAACTGAAAAATCAATAGAATCCTTTTTCAGTCGTGCCGGTGTCCCTGTTTTCAGTCGCAGTATTTTAAATCCCAACCCGCGCAAGAAATCTGACGTAGTTGTATCATTTTTCTGATATTGCCCATCGTCCATCAGTCGGCCAGACGGAATTTTTTCATCCCCACGCGTGACCAGTCCGTTCAAGAAAGTTCCCGTCGTAAACACGATTGCGCCGGCACTGTATTTACCGTTAACAACCCTGTTTTCTGCATCAATATCAACAACCGTTTCATATTTTATGGTCAAATTATCGTATTGATTCAATATATCAATAATTGCATTGTGATACAGGTCGCGATCAATCTGTGCACGCAATGCCTGTGTTGCTGCGCCATGTGTTGCGTTCAGTGTTCGCCAATGAATACCGGCCCGATCTGCGGCACGCCCCACAACACCACCCATCGCATCCATTTCTGCGACCATCTGCGATTTCCCAGGGCCACCAATGCTGGGGTTACACGACAGTGCGCCCAAATCCGACACCCCCTGTGTAATCAGCATTGTTTTTGCCCCACGTCGCGCGGCGGCGGCCGCTGCTTCGACCCCCGCGTGTCCACCACCAATAACAATTACATCATAATGTTTCATTGATTAAAAGCGTCCCATACCACCATTGATATGCAGTGTCTGACCATTGATATACGATGCCTCATCAGATGCCAAGAACACACATGCATTTGCAATATCTTCTGGTTCACCAAATCGTCCGGCCGGAATTTGTGCCAAATATGTTTGCTTTAAATTATCTGGCAATACATCCGTCATTGGTGTTTTGATAAACCCTGGGGCGATGGCGTTCGCTGTTATGCCACGACTGCCCACTTCGGCGGCGATTGATTTTGTCATGGCAATCATACCACCTTTGGATGCGGCATAATTTGCCTGCCCTGCCCCACCGATTGCACCGATAATAGATGCCATATTGATAATACGCCCACTGCGATTTTTCATCATTGGCATAATGGCAGCACGACACATTTTAAAGCACGACCGCAAATTTGTATTAATCACATCATCGAATTGTTCGTCTGTCATACGCATCATCAAAGTATCGCGTGTAATACCGGCGTTATTAACCAGAATATCGATTTTTCCGCATGTATCAATCGTATTCATAATTAATTCTTCTGCGCCACCATCGGCCACCAAATCCGCAGGCATTTTTACAAATTCATCACCAAATTCCGCGTTCATTTTTGCGACATTGCGCCCAGACACGACAACGGTTGCACCTGCTTCCTTCATTTTCTTTGCAATCGCCACCCCGATACCACCGGTTGCGCCTGTAATCAATGCGACTTTACCTGTTAAATCAAACATATTATATCTCCAACTTTTTTGCGGTTATTTTATCCGTTATACGTGAACACAGTCCGGTCAATACGGCCCCTGGTCCCACCTCGATCTGTTCTGTGATGCCCAGTTCCGCCATCGCCAGCACACTTTCGCGCCAACGCACCCCATGTGTCATCTGATACACCAACGCATCTTTTATTTCATCAACATCTGTCATTGGGGCGCACGTTTTATTTGAAATCAGTGGCGCATTTGGCGCAACCAGATTTACATCTGCCAGTGCTGCGCGCATTGCATCTGCGGCGGGTTGCTGAATACGACAATGGACCGGCACAGATAATGCCAACGGCATTGCGCGTTTTGCGCCTGCTTCCTTGGCGGCGGCCATTGTTGCCTCTACAATTTCTTTGGCACCTGAAATCACAACCTGACCGGCCGAGTTATCATTTGCCACATCACAATCTGTTTTTGCGCAAATTTCACGCACCACATCGATGTCCAGCCCCAGTATCACCGCGGTCAGTCCCTGCCCCACCGGCACCGCACTTTGCATTGCGTTTCCGCGCACCCGCAACAGTTTTGCCGCATCACCCACAGACAATGCCCCTGCGGCACACAGCGCGGTATATTCCCCCAACGAATGACCTGCGACGTATTCGGGGATTTTCGCATCCGCCGCCCGCAGCATTGCGATTGATGTTGCCATAATTGCCGGCTGAACATTTGCCGTCAACGTTAAATCTTCCATTGGTCCATTAAAAATAATATCAGACAATTTTTGGTTCAACGCATCATCAACTTCATCGAACACCGCGCGTGCCGCCGCGTTTGTTTCATATAACTCTTTACCCATACCAACGCTTTGTGCGCCCTGCCCTGGGAAAACGAAAATAGACGACATATATATTCCTTATGTTGTGTTATGTATGAATTATACTTTTCTGATACTAAATTCGCAACCGCAATAATTCTGGCGATAAAATTCAGATTCGCGGTTAATTTGCACGCGTAAATTTTCGTCCCACTTAATCGGCAAATATTGAATATTATCGCATGTGTTTGTGGCGGCGGTGTCCACCTGTGATTGGCTTTTATGTCGCGAAACGCCCAATACGCTGGCCACTGCATCATATCCGTTTTCACGTGCAAACTGTACCGCGCGCCGAAACCGATATTCAAAGCACAACGAACATCGCGCCCCACGCTCTGGCGCATTTTCGAATCCGCGTACCGCATCGCGCCACGCATCGTGGTCATATTCCAGAACGGCGTACTTTGCGCCGATGCTTTCACAGTATTTGATTTGTTCATGCATACGTTTTGTGTATTCCAATTCTGGGAAAATATTAGGGTTATAGAACAAAACAATAAAATCGTCCACCCCATCAATTGCCCCATCGGCCAACTGCTTAATTGCCCCCGCCGAACATGGTGCACAGCATGACAACAAAACGACACGCATGTTTGACATTTATCTGCACCGCAGTTGTGGCTTGAATGTGCGTAATCTTTTTGCACGCACGATTGTACGCAGCGCGTGTACATCGCCACCACTGTTGGCGATACTGATATTCAACACAGGATCATCTAAATTACAGTTATAAACTGTATTTGGCACCCGCTGTCTGATATAGTTTATAAAATTACAGTCTTTGGGGCTGGCACAATTTTGCACATGCTTGCATTTTATGCATTGAAAAGACGTTTTGAACAATAACTGTTTTTCATCACTCGACACGTCATACCCAACAATACTGATTGTTTTATTTAGATTCAGCATTTATATGTACTTCCTATTTCTTGGTCTGTTTCAATAATATTTTTATCATCTGTGCCAACACCTAATTCGGCCGCACTGCACATCATACCGTATGAATCAACGCCTGCAACCGCGCGCTGGGCCATTGGCTTTTTCATACCCTGCAACACGCATCCAACCGGTGCCAACACGCCACGCATTCCAACGCGTACATTTGGCGCGCCACAAACAATTTGAACTGGCGCATCCCCACCTGCGTTAACCATCAATATATTCAGGTTATCGCGCGACGGATGCTTTTCAATCGACACGATTTCTGCAACAGTTGGCTGTGGCAAATTGTTGGCCTTTTTCGGTGCGTATTTTTCAATCAGACGTGCCACTGTTTCATCATCAATACGATTAAACAGATTTTCAGGCACAACAAATTCTGCGCCATCGGCAATGCGACGTTCATACTTTTCCGGCCACGTCAGATTTTGTTTGTTGGCAAACACCGACTGCATCTTTGCGGCGGCATTTGGAATAAATGGTGCCGACACGCGTGCATACAAATCAATCAGTTGAAAACATTCATTCAGACAATTTCCTGCACCACTGACATCGCCATTTTTTACACGCGCCCATGGTTCGCATTGTGTCATATATTCATTGCCAATCGCATACAGACCACGCAACGCCGCGATTGCACTGCGAAATTCGCACGCGTCCAGCGCATTGGTCAGTTCTGTTAATTTTTCATCAATCTGTGATGTCAGTTCTGTATCACGCACACCGGCCGCCGGCACATTGTTGCCAAAATTTTTCTGGGTCAGTTTACATACACGCGACACAAAGTTCCCTAACATACCGTTCAGATCCTTGTTCACAATATCTGCGAAACGATTGATTGTAAAGTCTGTATCATCTGTTTCTGGTGCTGATGCAATAATCGCATACCGCCAGCAATCCGCCGGCGCATCATTGATTGCGTCGTTCAAGAAAATTCCGTTTCCTGTTGATTTTGAAATTTTCGCCCCGTTATAGTTCAAGAAATTAAACGCCTTTAACGTGTCGACTGTCTTCCAACCGTCGTTCATTGCCAATTCTTGGGCTGGAAAGAAAATCGAATGGAACGACACATTGTCTTTGCCCATAAATTGGGTATAGTGAACATCATCCCCACCATGCCACCAATCGGCCCACCGGTCGTTTGCGGCCTGTGATATTGAAACATAGCCCCATGGTGCATCAAACCACACATAAAATACTTTGTTTTCATACCCCACCTTGTTAACAGGAATACCCCATTTCAGGTCGCGTGTGATTGGACTGTCGTGCAATCCTTCGGCCAACCATTTGTTTGCGATTGCCAATGCGGTTTTGGGCCATCCTTTGCGGCTGTCAATCCAATCGCGCAACGCGCCCTGCATCTGACTGGTTTTAAAATACAGATGCTTTGTTTCGCGCATTTCAACGGGTGAATCTGGGGTAATTGCACTGTGCGGATTGATTAACTGTTCTGGTTCCAGTGTTGCCCCGCATTTACCGCATTCGTTCCCATATGCCGCATCATACCCACACTTTGGACATGTCCCAATAACATATCGGTCGGCCAAGAACATTTCGTCTTTAATTGAATATGGCTGAACAGATGTCTTTTCAACCAACATCCCCTGTTCGTCCAATCGTGTAAACAGCGACTGAATCAATTCGGTATGTTTTTGTGTATGTGTACGTCCATAAATATCAAATGACAGGTCAAAGTTCTTGACTGCATCAATGTGTGCAGTGCGATATTTATCGACGTATTCTTCGACTGGCATATTTTCTTTTCTGGCACCAATTTCACTGGCAGTGCCATGTTCATCCGCACCACATACAAACAACACATCACGCCCACGTGCGCGACAGAAACGCGCATACACGTCAGACGGCAACAGGCACCCCACCAAATGACCAATATGTAAATTATAGTTCACATAGGGCAACGCAGATGTAATCAAATACTTTTTCGCCATTTTATTCTGTTCCTTTTATAAAAAAACGATGCCAACGGGGGCATCGCGTGATTCCCGTTGAATGTATGAAAAAAATTAATTGTGCATTCGCATATTTAATTCCTAGAAAACTGGTGGGTGGTATTGGACTCGAACCAACGACCTTTACGATGTCAACGTAACGCTCTAACCAACTGAGCTAACCACCCGATTAAGCCACCCGATTATAACAAAGAATTTTATAATTGCAAATATTTATTACGTGTATTGCGTGATTATCAAAAAAACATATGGCACTTTTGCATTTGGTTCTGTATACTTATATATGAAATCCACAGGGATAGTGGACTTCGGGTCTTTCAAAACCCATACACTACGATGCGAATGCGTCGTAATCCATTGCGATTGTTTTTCGCATCGTCTGCCTGACATATGTCGGGTGTTTGCTGTTATACAACAGGTTTTACCAAAGGCAGCAAGGTCATTTAGTGTATGATTTTGAAAACGCCCGACCACCAATTCCTATGGTGGTTTTTATTTTTGGGGGATTTTCAATGATTGGGTCAGAACTGGAACAAATTAGACAACAATGCGGCATAAGTGTCCTTGACATTTGCAATGCGCTGGGGGTATCAGAATCCGAATATATGCGCATAAAAACGAACAAGGTCCGTCCAACTACCTATCAGTTAATAATGTTTATCTGTGCCACCCGCCACCCCTTGCCCAGTATATAAAAACACCGGCATTCAAAAATTGTCGTACCCGCGCAGAATCCGCAAATTTATTTCTATCCCATGCATTAAATACAGTAGATACCCGCCTGCGCGGGTATGACGCACCAGACCAGAATTTATATTTGAAAAAATGTACAGTTGTTTGCATAATTTATAATATGAAAACAGGTGGATATGTTTATATTTTGGCCAGTGGCCCCATGGGGACATTGTATATTGGTTCTACGACTGATTTGGTTGGTCGTATATGGCAACATAAACATAAATCAATCAAGGGTTTTACTTCTAGGTATGATATAGACAAATTGGTTTATTATGAATGGCATGATCGGCTAGAAAATATGGTTTTGCGTGAACGCCAATTAAAAAAATGGAATCGTAATTGGAAATGTCGTTTAATAATTCAACAAAATCCCCTGTGGCAAGATTTGTATAATGATGTATTATCAGGTGCTGGTTATTCGACTGAATAAAATATAAAATTATTCTTTTTTTATAGGGTTTTAAAATATTTCGATTTTATTAAAAAAATCGTCATACCCGCGCAGGCGGGTATCTATTGCCCCGCAGGGCCAAATAGTATAACAAAAAACACCGGCATTTGCCGGCGTTTTTGTGGTTATTTTTTCAAAAATTCTTCCAACCAATGGTTATCAAAGTTTAATTGTTTAACATCCCTGTTCTTCAGCAACTTTTGTTGCAGCGGAATGGTTGTCTTGACCCCTTCGATAACAAATTCATCCAACGCGCGCGGTGCCCGCATAATACACGCCGGTCTGTTTTGCGCATGCACAATCAATTTGGCGATCATCGAATCATAGGTCGGCGGAATCACATAACCGGTATAAACCGCGCTGTCGACACGCACCCCCAGACCGCCCGACGGCGCATACAGTGTAATCTTCCCTGGGTTTGGAACGAACGTTTCAGAATCTTCGGCATTGATACGAAATTCAATCGCATGCCCATTTGGAATCACGTTCGACTGTGTATATCCCAACTTTTCACCGGCGGCGACGCGAATCTGTTCACGTACCAAATCCACCCCATACACCATTTCGGTTACCGGATGTTCAACCTGCAGACGCGTATTCATTTCCAAGAAATAGAATTTGCCATCTTCGAACATAAATTCGAACGTCCCTGCATTGGTATAGCCCATTTTTTTAGCGGCCGTTTTGCATACCTCAATCATATCGTCGCGCTGCTTTTGCGACAATACCGCCGCCGGACATTCTTCCATAACCTTTTGATTTCTGCGTTGCAACGAACAATCGCGTTCCCCAAAGATTACAACATTTCCATGTTTGTCGCCCAATACCTGAAATTCGATATGTCTTGGGTGCAGCAACAGTTTTTCCATATACAACGTATCATCGCCAAACGCAGACTTTGATTCATTCTTGGTCAACTGATATGCTTCGGCCATCTCGTCCGCGCCCATCACCGGACGCATACCGCGCCCACCACCACCGGCGGCCGCCTTCAGCATCACAGGATAGCCGATTTTTTCGGCCGTATTTAATGCATCTTCCAATGATTCTAACGCCCCATCAGACCCTGGGACAACCGGCAATCCGCATTCAATGGCGGTCTTTTTCGCGTTAACTTTGTCGCCCATTCTGGTAATCATTTCTGGACTGGGGCCGACCCAAATCATTCCATGTTGTTCGACCTTTTGCGCAAAGTCCGCACGTTCTGACAAGAACCCATATCCTGGGTGAATTGCATCCGCATTGGTCAGCAATGCTGCCGTCAATATTGCAGATTCATTTAAATAAGAATCCCGCGCCGGTGCCGGTCCGATACACACAGACTCGTCCGCCAGTTGCACATGCATTGCGTCCTTGTCTGCGGTTGAATACACCGCCACTGTTCTGATTCCCATATCGCGGCATGCACGAATAATACGCAGGGCGATTTCCCCACGATTTGCAATTAATACTTTTTTTATTTGCGACATTTTATTCAATCACGATTAAAGGTTGGTCAAATTCAACTGCTGCGCCATCAGATACCAAAATTTCTTTAACGATGCCGTCTTTATCAGACTTGATTGGGTTGAATGTTTTCATGGCTTCGACCAATGCAACTGTATCGCCGGCCTTGACCTGTTTACCAACGGCGACAAACGTGTCTGCCCCTGGTTCTGGTGCCAAGTAAACAACCCCGACCATTGGTGATTTCAACGCATAACCACTGATGCTGTTTTCTGCTGATTCCGCTGATTTGGCTTTTGCTTCTGCCATCGGTGCGCAAGGTGTCGCGACCGCCGCGACCTGTTGTTTAGACAAATGAATATGTTTGCGATATACGCCAAACAAAAACTGGCGTTCTAAATCAAGTTCTGTTATCCCCATATCATCCATGATTTTCGACATAGATTCTACGGTTGCACGAAAAGACATATTTAATCCTTTATTATAATTTAACTGTCTCGCATAGGTTAAAAGTTTACCATATTCCGCGCCATTGTCAAGGAACAGGGTCGTATCCGCATCCACCACATGGCCGACAGCGACTGATACGTTTTATGCCCATCCATCCCCCACGAACAACGCCGTATTTTTGAATTGCGATGCGTGTATATTCACTGCATGTTGGGATAAAGCGGCACACGGCCCTGCCCCCGATAAACGGTGAAATTGCGCATTGATAGGCGCGGATTGCTGCGCACGCCATACGTTGAAAAATCTGGGGTTTATTCGCCATCTGCCTTCTGTTTACGCAGATAATTCAGTGCTTTTTTCATTGCAACGCGCCCCGTCAAACGGTCGGCATCTAAAATCGCCCGTCGCGCAATAAAGACATAGTCCCATTGTGGCAACATCATACTTTCGTTAAATGCAATCCAGTCGCGCAACAGCCGCTTTGCACGATTTCTGTCCACTGCGTGTTTAAATGTTTTTTTTGTTACAATCAGTCCATAACGCGCATCATCTGGGAATTTTGCCGCCTTGGCCCGCACCAAAAAATAGGCACTTTTGGCCACTGGGTCGTTTTCACCCATTGCAAAGTCGTTATGATTTTTTATTGTGTCTCTTGTCATTTGTGGCTCATAATAGCATATTATATAATAAATCAAATAAATTTGTTGGCGCATCTTGATTTTTTGCACATCGTGATTTATAGTGCAAAAAAATCAATATTTATGGGGAAAAATATGTATAACTGGCTGATGAAATTCTTTTCTGCCGACATGGCGATTGATCTTGGAACGGCAAACACACTGATTTATGTCAAAGGGCGCGGAATTGTATTAAATGAACCATCTGTTGTTGCGGTGGCTGAAAACCGTCTGATGGGGCGCAAAGAAATCTTGGCTGTTGGAACCGAAGCGAAACAGATGTTCGGCCGTACCCCTGGGACAATTTCTGCGGTTCGTCCCCTGCGCGACGGTGTTATTGCCGACTTCGAAGTTGCCGAAGAAATGATTAAATATTTTATTCGCAAGGTTCATCATAAAAACCCATTGGCGGCGCCATTGATTATTATCTGTGTGCCATCATGTGCAACACAGGTGGAACGTCGCGCTATACAAGAGGCAGCCGATGCCGCCGGCGCACGCAAGGTGTATATTGTCGAAGAATCAACCGCGGCCGCGATTGGTGCTGGCCTGCCTGTGGAAAAGCCGGTTGGTTCAATGGTTCTGGACATTGGTGGTGGCACGACCGAGGTTGCAGTTATGTCGCTGGGTGGTATTGTATATTCAAATGCGGTCCGCACTGCTGGTGACCAGATGGACGTTGATATTATCGACTTTGTGCGCAAGAACAAGAATCTGTTAATCGGTGAAAATACTGCCGAAGAAATTAAAAAGCGCATTGGTACCGCCATTGCCCCAAAAGACAAGGCCAACGAAATGACGATGAAGATCAAGGGTCGCGACCTGTTGTCTGGTACCCCACGCGAAACAGTTATCACAGAATCGCAAATTGCCGGCGCATTGGCACAAACTGTATCCAAGATTGTTGACACCGTACGTCAGGCATTGGAATTAACGCCACCAGAATTGTCGGCGGATATTGCAGACCTTGGGATTGCGATGACCGGTGGTGGTTCAATGTTGCGTGGTTTGGATGCAGCGATTCGTGCGGCAACAGGACTGCCTGCGTTCTTGGTGGACAACCCATTGGCATGCGTTGCCTGTGGCAGTGGTAAAATGTTATCAAATCTGGACAAGAACAAACACGTCCTGCAAACAATGTATTAAACAAAAACACCGGCATTTGCCGGTGTTTTTTATTCATATCTTAAACTGTCAATCGGGTTCAGTTTTGCCGCCTTCATTGCCGGCATAACCCCAGATGACAATCCAACAATCACTGCGACCGATACCGACAGTACCACCGGCCATATACTGAATGGCACATTGTACCCCAGAATAAATCGTCCAACGCCTTGGGACAATCCCACCCCCAGAACCAGTCCAATCATCGAACCAATAAATGAAATCAACACAGATTCAGACAAGAACTGAATAATAATCATACGTTCGCGTGCGCCGATGGCCTTGCGTATACCGATTTCGCGGGTACGTTCTGCAACCGATACCAACATCATGTTCATAATACCGATTGCCCCAACCAGCAGTGATACCGCCGCAATCGCAATCAACAGTAATTTCAAATACCCTGTTACCGTTGTCATTGTTTCCATAATCTGTTTCATGTCCATAATCTGAAAGTCATCCACCGCATCATCCTTCAATCGATGTCGTTGCCGCAACAGCGCGGTAATTTGTTCAATCGCCAGATTATTATCGGATTCCGCATACAGTTTCATTGCAATCATCTGAACCGCGTTGGGAAAGCGCGACCCCTGCAGACGTTTTTTCAGTGTTGTAATTGGGATTATGACCATGTCGTCCTGACTGCCCATTGCTGAATCCCCCTTGGCACGTGTCACCCCGATAATTACAAAGGGTGTATTTTGCACACGAATAACTTCGCCTACTGGATTTTCGGGCAATCCTAATTCCTGTGCTGTTTCTGGGCCAATCACCGCATACGTCGATGCATTGCGTACCGCCGCCATATCAAAAAATGTTCCGTATTCGATTTCTACATTCTGTACAGTGGTATAATCTGGATACACCCCGATCATTGATGTGCCCCAGTTTTTGTTGCCATATATAACCTGTGCGGCACCGTTTTGCACCGGCGTTATCGCCATAACATCGGGCAGTTTTGCGATAAATTCCGCATCTTGGATGGTCAGTGTTTGGCGACTGCCGGTACGCACACCGGCCTGTTGTGCGGCACCTGCGCGAATCATAATGGTATTTGTCCCCAGTGATGAAAACTGATCTGTAATCTGCTTTTGCACTGTTTCGCCAACGGCCACCATGATAACGACCGCCATAACACCAATAATAATCCCCAGCACCGTCAGAAAAGACCGTATCTTATTCCCGCTGATGGACAGCCACGATTCCTTTAAAATATCATTAATGGTCATTATCTAAAATCCCCCCTGCCCCAAATTTTACAGATTTCTGTCGTCGCGCGGAACACGCCCGTCATAGTTAATTTTACCGTCGCGAATATGAATCAATCTGTCTGCATATTTTGCAATATCAAATTCGTGTGTAATCATTACGATGGTAATTCCCAAATCATGATTCAGTTGCTTAAAGAACTTTAAAATCTCGTTCCCCATTTTACTGTCCAACGCCCCTGTCGGTTCGTCTGCCAAAATCAGTTTTGGATTTCCGGCCAATGCGCGTGCGATTGCAACACGCTGTTTCATCCCACCTGATAACTGTGTTGGCAAATAGGATTCAAAGTTTTCCAGTCCAACCCGCTGCAACATCTCGCGCGCACGCTGTACGCGTTCCTGCATTGGCAACCCCCGATACATCAGTGGCAACATCACATTGTCCAGCACGCTGCGCTTTGGCAACAGGTTAAACTGCTGAAATACAAAGCCGATATGTTCATTTCTGACCGTCGCCAGTTCGTCCGGCGTCAACCCAGTCACATCCCGTCCATACAGTTCATACGTTCCCGATGTTGGCGTGTCCAGTGCGCCGATAATATTCATACATGTCGATTTTCCCGACCCAGACGGCCCCATAATGGCAACGAATTCGCCGGCCTTGACAGAAAAGTTTATATCAAACAAAACCTGTTGTTCGCCACCGACCTCCAGCGGGAAGATTTTATTAATATTTTTCAGCGAAATAATATCTTCGGATTGCTTTTTCATACTCTCTCTCGTACTAAATTATGCAACACAAATTATATCACGTCGGTTTATCAATAGCAAAAAAAAACGCCCCAGAACGGGGCGGAATTTACAGCAGACATGCCAGCGTCGCACTGGTGTTTTTCAACATAAACCACCCGATGCGATAATCTGTTGCATACACTGTCAGCATAAACAACGCCAATATACCAATAACAACAATTACATTGCCCTTTTTACCGCGCATACAGTACAGCGATATATTATAGAACAAGAACAATACATAAATATCGACCAGCATACTGATAACCCAAATTGACGTACAATTAAACGCCAACGCATTCAACACCAAAATAACAGGATAGATAAAGAAAATCGATGCCAATCCCTTGATTGCGATTTCCCAGTCGCGTTCACCACCGGTAATTTCGGACACCAACATCATCAGTCCCCCCATCACAAACAACAACGCCACCGCCAACACAGGCACAATAACAATGGCTGTGAACACTGCGCCAATCGTAACCGTCGCCCCACCCAGCAGACGGATTAACAGCACAAGGCATCCCCCCAACAGCCCATACAAGAACGCTTTTAACATTGCTTCTTCCATATTGCCATCTGCGACAATCTTGGTGAAATATCGTTTAGGATTCACAATCAGATTTCTGATATGTTTAAATGCGTTTTTAAATTTTTTCTTCATATTTACGCCCCCATTTGATTATTTATATTTTTGCTTTATAATTACAAAAAATCAACGGAAAAAAAGCAATGATAAAGATAACGATTGCCGGACGTCCAAATACTGGAAAGTCCACATTATTTAATGCACTGACCGGCACACGCGATGCGCTGGTTCATGATCGCCCAGGGGTAACCCGCGACACAATTTCTGGGGTGTTTCGCGACCGCCCGTACACGCTGTACGATACGGCTGGACTGGAACGCGCCAATTCTGGGATTGCGTTGGATTCCACCAATATGGCGATTGATGCGGTCGCAAATGCCGACGCTGTACTGTTTGTTGTTGATGGTCGTGTTGGTCTGACCAACGAAGATCTTGATTGGGCCAAACTGGTACGTCGCAAAACACGCGCGCCAGTACTGTTGTTGGTGAACAAAAGCGAATCGGAAAAGCGTCTATCCAACGTACATGATTTTTATAAACTGGGGTTTGGTGAACCTGTTTTGGTGTCTGCCGAACACAAACGCGGATTTGACGACATTTATGCGTTTTTAGATAAAATTGCCGGCGATGCAGCATCCACCCCTGTGCCTGAACGTGCAAATGACACGCGGGTCAAGATTGCAATCTTGGGTCAACCAAATGTTGGCAAATCGACCTTTGTAAATCGTGTTCTGGGCCAGACACGTCAAATTGTTATGGATGCCCCTGGGGTAACCCGCGATACGGTGAAAATCCCAACAACCTTCTATGGTCGTGATATTGTTTTAATGGATACCGCGGGCCTGCGTCGCAAGGCAGGTGTCACCGACGATGTTGAAACACTGTCTGCGTTAAAGTCTTTGGATGCGATTGACAAGGCGGACGTTGTTATTTTAATGGTTGATGCCACCAGAAATATTGAAAATCAGGCCTTGGGCATTGCCGCACGCGTATACAACGCCGGCAAGATTTTGTGTGTTGCGCTGAACAAGTGGGATTTGGTCGAACCGGCCGAACGTGATGAAAAACTGCTGAAACTAAAGCATCAGTTTTCAAATTCCTTCCATCAAATTATCAAGCCGCTGATATTGGCCGTTTCTGCAGAAACCGGCAGTGGTGTAAAAAATATGTTCCGCCGCATTTATGAACAGTGGGACATCTCTTGCGCGCAGGCCCCAACCAGTCTGATAAATCGTATTGTTGAAAAATTGGTCGCTGAACGTCAGCCACCATTGTCGCGTTTAAAACGCCCGATGAAGATAAAGTTTGCCCGTCAAACCGGTCGTCATCCAATGCGTATAACGATAAACGTTGGCGGTGCGTCTGATATTCCAGAATCTTATACGCGTTATTTGCGTCGTGGATTGGCGACGGCATTACACTGGGAACATTTACCAATCGTTATTGAATACGAAAAGACCGACAATCCATACGACGAAAAACAATAAAAACACCGGCATTTGCCGGTGTTTTTTATCACGAATTCATCTTTTGTTGCATCTGTATTAAAACAGGTGTCGCAATCCCTAATTCTTGCGCGCGCGCAATCAGTCCGCGCAACGCAAAGATTCCTTCGACGGTGCCTTCTGGTGCCCTGCCCTGTGCAATCGCCATCCCGCCGGCATAGTTTCGACTGGTTGCGCTGGTCGCAGACAAGAACAAATCGCCAATCCCACACAGACCTAAAAATGTTCGTGTTTTTGCGCCCATTGCCAAACCTAAATCGACAACTTCGTTCCATGCGCGTGTGAAAATCGTTGCGCGTTCATTTTCACCACCGGCTGCAATACTGTTATATCCGCATATTAATGCCAATGCATTTTTGCCGACACCGCAAACCTCGGTCCCGATAACATCGTCGCTTTCGACGATA
>JAFTNY010000047.1 GCA_017451625.1 Alphaproteobacteria bacterium | reverse complement strand
CGGTATGACCGCCACAGAATTAAAGTGTGCGTTGGGATATGCACCTGATGTTGCAACACACACTGTGGACACTGCGATTTATCAGTTGCGCAAACTCTATGGTCGTGGTTTTATCAAGAATACAAATGGGGTATATCGACTTGGCAAACTATAAAGTATTATCTTTTGACAAGATTCCCAGCACACAAGACTATGCGCACGAATTGATTGCATCTGGGCGCGCAACCGACCGCACCGCAGTTTTAGCCGCGGCCCAGTCGGCGGGCCGCGGTCGTTATCGGCGCACATGGGTGTCGCACCATGGTAATTTGTATGTCAGTTTTATTTTCGCATGCGAAGAACGTGATGCACGTTTGTCATACGCGATTGCGGTTGCGATTGCTGAAACGATTGCATCATTCGGCATACACCCAACAATCAAGTGGCCGAACGATATTCTGGTTGATGGGCGCAAGGTATCTGGCACACTGATTGAATATTCTGGTCGATTTGTTGTTGTTGGTATTGGTATCAATGTTAATTCAAATCCAACGGTTGATCGATATCAGACGACCAAACTGGATAATTACTCTGAAATCCCAATGAATGAATTATTAAACCGTCTGATGCGTAATATCGACAGGTGGCGTCGCACTGATTTTCGTGCGGTACGCGCCCGTTGGATGGAATTGGCGGCGTGTATCAATCGCCCTGTAAAATACCAAGGCGAACCGGCTGTATTGGTCGGTATAAATGAAAACGGCGCATTGGTTTTGCGTCGTGATACGCGATATTTATTGGTCTATGGTGATGAAATAAGTGTGTAAAATTTTCCAGATTTCCGCGGGTTTGAAAAATTTATCTTGACTTTTATGCGAAAATGTGTTAACATACAAAGCATAAAAATCACGTATTATGTCCACGACATTTGTCGTGTTTTTTATTGTCCATGCCCATTGCGGCATGTTTTTTTTATTCCTAAAAATACCCAAGGCACAACTATGCAACTGACTTTGATAAAGAATACGGATACGTCCGCACAGTTGGCACATAAAATTGCCCGCACGACGTATGCAGAAACCGGCGCATCATCATTACTGGCCGTCGAAGCGATGACATCAATGATTAAAAATTTATCGGACCGTACTGGTATTGCGATTGAACAAATTGTCCAAGACCGAACATTATTTGAATCTTTGACTGCAAAATCGCCAAAACATATGCGTCTGTCTGTGTCATCTGACAATCGCGCGTTCCAGATGTGTGTGCGTGTTGCACATCGCATGCTAAAAGGCGCATTGCGTGATTGTTGTAATGGCGCAATCAGATTTCATCATGCCGACATAATTCCTGACTGGGCAACATCACGTGGATATGTCGCGGACATAGATAACATATTATTCTACCGTTAACCTATGACAGGTGCATACACAATGAAAAATATAATACGTGGTGGCTATCTGGCTGGCTATCGCACATATATAATTTCTGCAACGGGTATTTTATCTGCGGTCGGTGCGTATTTAGTTGGTGATACAGATTTGTTTACCATGTTGCAGGCAATTTTTACACTGGCCGGAATATATTTTCTGCGTCGGTCAAACGAAACCAAAGGACAAGATAATGGAAAAAATTCCTGAAAAGTTTTTGAACACAGATGGCACATTAAATACATCTGCATTGATAAAGTCTTACACAGAACTGGAAAAAAAGATTGGTTCAATGATAACTGTACCAACATCTGATTCGGACGAAGAAGTACGTCGTAAATTTAACAGTGCGATTGGTGTCCCCAACAGCGCATCAGAATATCCAACAAATGATTTATATGATGATGCAGATTTGCGTCAGAAATTTTTTGAAATTGGATTAACTTGCACACAGGTTGAAAAAATTTATGACATTGCAAATGAATTTTTATCACCATTAATTTCAGATTTATTTACTGTTCAAAATGAAAGCAATGCAATTAATGAATTAAAAAACTTTTTCGGTGGCACAGAAAAAATGAACAATGCGCTGCGTGAAATAAATTCGTTTGGTGAACGCTTTTTACCGCATGATGCATTTGATGCGTTGTGCGCTACACCGGCCGGAATACAAAGCATCTACAAGATGATGCAGTCAATGGAACCACACGTTAACACTGATAAAAATGAAACAAAGAATTTAACAGATGATGATTTGCGTCGCATGATGCGTGATCCGAAATATTGGCGTGATAATGATGTTGAATACATCAGAAAAATAGAAAACGGATTTAAAAAATTGTATTCATAATGGAAAAAATGCACTTTCTACTTTACTAACATTTACGTTTCGTATAAAATATACAGTAAGAACAAAACAGATTTGTTCTGTGAAAAAAAGTTAGAAGGAGAGACAAATGGCATTCCCATTTTTAAAACCAAGAAAAGCAGCTGCTAAAAAAGAAGTTGTAAAACCAGTTGCAAAGAAAGCAGCCCCTGCAAAAAAGCCAGCGGCAAAAAAACCAGTTGCGAAAAAAGCACCTGCAAAAAAAGTAGTTGCAAAACCAGTTGCAAAGAAAGCACCTGCGAAAAAAGTAGCGGCGAAACCAGTTGCGAAAAAAGCACCTGCGAAGAAAGTAGTTGCAAAACCAGTTGCAAAGAAAGCACCTGCGAAAAAAGTGGCTGCGAAACCAGTTGCGAAAAAAGCACCTGCGAAAAAAGTTGCTGCAAAACCAGTTGCAAAGAAAGCACCTGCGAAAAAAGTAGCTGCAAAACCAGTTGCGAAAAAAGCACCTGCGAAAAAAGTAGCGGCGAAACCAGTTGCGAAAAAAGCACCTGCAAAAAAAGTAGTTGCTAAAAAGCCATGTGCGAAAAAAGCATGTGCAAAAAAAGCATGTGCCAAGAAAAAATAAAATAATTTCCCCCACATCTGTGGGGGATTTTTTTTGATTGAAAAATATCAGTCAGATGTCAATCACAGTCTGACTGATTTTTTTTATTTGGATAATTCGCATCAATGCGAACCCGTCAATTTTGTTTTTATGGCGCGTTTGAATAAAAATGCACAACCAAAATACAAAATCAAAAAAACGTATTAAAAAAATTTTTCTCTCTACCAAAAGGATTCTTGTATGTCTGTTTCCATAGATAATGTATTTGTGAAACAATTCGAAGCCGATGTCCATCTGGCGTACCAGCAAATGGGAACCAAACTGCGTTCAACCGTTCGCAGCAAATCAGGTGTTGTCGGTGCATCAACAACATTTCAAAAGGTTGGTCGTGGCACCGCCAGTACCAAGTCCCGTCATGGAATCGTTCCTGTAATGAATTTGAATCATGAACCAGTCGAATGTATGTTGATGGATTATTATGCCGGCGACTGGGTCGATGCGTTGGATGAATTAAAGGTCAATATTGACGAACGTCGTGTTGTTGCATCTGCGGGCGCATATGCGTTGGGTCGCAAGACCGACGAATTAATCATCGCTGCGATGAACAATGCCACCGCCAACGTCGGTGATTATTCAACCGGTCTGACCAAAGACCTGATTTTATCTGCGGTCGAAGTTTTGAACACAAACGATGTCCCCGACGATGGTCGCCGTTTTGCAGTTGTTGGCGTACACCAGTGGAATGAACTGTTGTCGATGGATGAATTTGTTTCTGCAGATTATGTGGGCAATACCACACCATTGTTGAACGGGACCGAGGCCCGCAAATGGCTGGGTATAACATGGGTTTTGCATAATGGATTACCACTGTCCAGCACCAACCGCGATTGCTTTATCTATCATGCGTCCAGTATCGGTCATGCATGTGGCCAAGAAGTAAAAACTGACATCACATGGCATGGCGAACGTGCCGCGCATTTTATCAGCAACAGTATGTCCCAAGGTGCTGTTCTGATTGATGCCGACGGTATTGTTCGTGTTCGCTGTTCTGATGCAGTGGCTGAATAATCAATAACGCAAAAAATCAACCAACCAAAGGAAAAACAAATGGCATTCCAGAACAAAAATTTATCGGTCATTGCATATGCAAATGGATTTACATTGTGGCACTATTGCGCGTCTGAAACATTGTCAACGATCGCGGCCAATGGTTATTTTAACAGTGTTAAAACGTTAATGAACATTGGGGACATTATTATCATCAATGCATCTGACAGTACTGCGATTAAGCAAATTAACATCACAGAACTGAATGTGACAACGGTCGCGTTGGCTTAAAATTGTCCACTGTTTTATTTATTGGACCGATGTCAAATGTCGGTCCAATTTTTTTCACCAATATAACCAAGGGGGGCAAAAATGCTTACCAAAATAGACTTATGCTCGATGGCATTGTTAAAACTGGGCGAACAGCCCATTCAATCCCTGACCGATGACAGTGCGTCGGCCAAATTGGCCCGTACATTATTTGATCCTGTTGTCGATGCACTGATTGCATCGCACCCATGGCGTTTTGCCACCACCCAGATTGACTTAAATCGGAATACAGACGGTGATTTTCTGGTGCCTGTTGATGTTTTGCGCATCTTGAAAACCACAGGCAAGATTTTGGGCAATAAAATTCTGGCGGATACAGATTCTGTGTCTATTTCTGCCCTGTGTCGTGTTGCACCCGAAAATTTCCCCAGTTATTTTGTGTCGTTGGTGGCAACGCGTCTGGCAATGGAATTTTGTATTCCGCTGCAGGGGGATCAGACTGTATTTCGTATACTGGTTGCACTGTATGAAACAGAATTACAGAACGCAAAATTCATCGACAGTACGACATCCATCGCACCGGCAATCCAAGATTTTTCATTGCTTAATTCACGTTTTTAATTATTTGGGGGTATGTAATTTATGGCAGACTTTATAAACACACAAAATTCATTTGCGAACGGTGCCGTCGCCCCAGAATTCTATGCGCGTGATAATATCAATGGATTGTCTGTATTGGAAAATATGGATGTTTTATCTGGTGGGGGATTGCGTCGTCGTGATGGCCTGACCCAGATTGATTGTTTGGTCGGTCCGGCGCGTTTGATTGCATTTTCTGTATCAGACGACGAAGAATATATTATTGTCCTGACAGATTATCATATGGACATCTATCTGGGCGACGTGCATTACCAAGATTTGATAACACCATGGTCATACAGTGAACTGTCGCATGTTCAGTACGCCCAGCGTTTTGGAACAATGATATTTGTACATCCTGACCATGCACCCCAGACACTGCGTAAATCAGACCGTCGATTTGAAATGTCGACATTTTCGTTTTCACGCAATGATTCTGATATGACATTGAACATACCGTTCATGCGTTTTGACGACGCGTCCGACATAACGATAACTGTATCATCACATGCATCTGGCAACAACTATGCAACATTTACAACAAATGCAGATTTTTGGACACCTGACAATGTAGACGGCCGGCTGTACCTGCTGGATCGGCAATGGCTGGTTCTGGAATATATCAGTCCCACACAGGTTGTTGCATACACCAACGGTTCTTATACCACGCCATCAACAGCAATCAGCAACTGGCGCGAAGCCGCCTTTGGCACGCGTCGTGGTTGGCCACGCAGTATCACATTTCACCAAGACCGTTTGGTCTTTGGCGGTTCACGCGATTGGCCTGCTGGTATCTGGCTGTCGCAGGTTGGCAATCACAGCAACTTTAACAGTGGCACCGGTCTGGACGACGAAGCGATATTTATATCATTGTTGTCCCAGCAACGCCAACAAATCTGTACTGTTGTCAGCAGTGATAACCTGCAGATACTAACAAACGTTGGCGAATGGGCGATTTCCAGCAAACCATTAACCCCATCTGTCGTTGATATCAAGCAGCACACATCCGTCGGATCGTACACTGCGCGTTATTTACCACCACAAAAAATCGAAGGTGCCACCACGTTCATATCCGGCAATGGACACGATATTCGTGAACTTTGTTTAGATGAATTGGGCGAAAATTATAATGCCAACGACCTGTGCGCATTGTCCAAACATCTGTTGAACGAACCAATGGATGTGGCATACAACGACAACCTGCGCCGTCTGTACATTGTTCGCGCAGATGGCAATATGGCTGTCTTGAATCAGAACGCCGCTTTGGGTATTTCTGCGTGGGGATTGTACCTGACCACCGGCCAGTTTTTATCAGTGGCGGTTTGTGGCGGCACAACATACGTTGCGGCGCGTCGTGGCAATGATGTGTATTTGGAACGTTTTGATGCATCTGCACTGACCGATGCCGGCACATATGGATTTGCATTTACTGCATCTGGATTACCACTGCGTTCATCTGGACACAACGCGCACAGATTAAAAGTCCGACGTATTGTTGCGCGTGTAATTGATACTAAATCTTTGTACATTAACAATCACCGCATATCATTCCCAAACGAAGTGTATTCTGCGGATGCATTGGGCTACAGTGGCGATGTCGCATTAAATCTGTTGGGAACAACACATAACTGTGTCCAACCCACATGGACCATTCATGGCAGTGAACCATACCCCACCACCGTTTTATCAATCACATTGCATGGTTGGTATTCTGTTAACTAAACATAATTATTTCATCAAAAGGATAACACAATGGGACAACTTGTATCTGACATAACAGACATCTTGGATTATCAAGATGCCAAGAAAACAGCCAAAAGTCAACGCAAAGAAATCTTGGCACAAATGGCGGCCGATGAAGCCGAAAAAACAAATCTGATAAAAAAGACACTGGCGACCCAGCGTGCCAAGTACGGTGCATCTGGGATGTCTGGTCGCGGCATGACCGAAGGTGCCGTCCTGCAGCGTCTGAAGTCTGAAACCGCCGCCCCATACGAAGAAAAGCGGCGCGCCAATCTGAAAAAGTTAAAATCTGCAACCGCATCCAAACCGAACTTGGTAAAAACATTGCTGTCCAGACTGGATAGTCTGGTCGGCTAACAAACGGGGGGCATAAGCAAAATGTATAAAATTTCTTATATTGCAGATGGCGCCCGCACCGAATTTGCGTTTGCGTTTCCTTTCTTTCAATCTGCGGACGTACGCGTTGCGTTAAACGATGTCGTATCCGCGGCTGACCATAACTATGCCGTTGTGCCAAACGCAGATTTTACCGGTGGCAACGTTGTTTTTGATGTCGCGCCACCTGCCGAAACCAAGATAGACATCTTTCGGCAAATTTCGCTGTCGCGCACGATTGATTACCAACCCACGCGTCGTATCGACCCCGAAGATTTAAACACAGATTTTAATTTTCTGCTGTCCGCATTCCAAGACCTGCGTGCCACCGAAGTCGATTTAACCGAATGGACCAATATTCACGACGATATAAAATCGTTAATTGAATATACCCACAATGTCATCGCAGACAAGTTGTCCGGTGGTGCGGTTCTGGGGCTGTACAGAAATCTGTTGGGGGTGCTGGAAAACGCACTGCCAAACCTAATCAACGATTATGGTTCGATTACAGACGCGGCCCCGAACGAGAATATTGATGATTACGGAATTTTATAGTTTTCTGGACGAATGGAATCGTGTTCTGGGGTTCAGAACGCCGGCGCATCACAAACAGATTATGGAATTTTTATTCAGTGTTTTATGTGATGCGCCACATCGCGGCCTGTTGATGGCGTTTCGTCATTCGGGTAAATCAACAGTTGTTGGGATTTTTGCGGCCTGTGTTTTATACCTGCGCCCCCAAACGCGAATATTGATTTTATCGGCAGAAACAGGGCTGGCCACACGTATGGTGTCGCACATTCGGCACATTTTGGAAAATCATCCATGGTGTCGCGATATGATACCCAGCAATAAAAAAGAATGGGCAATGGGGCGCATAACGATAAATCGTCCCATTGGCATTCGCGAACCGTCTGTCATATGCCAAGGTGTCTATGGCAATATCACAGGTATGCGCGCAGACTTAATTATATGTGATGATGTCGAAGTTCCCAATACATCCAACACCGCGCAAAAGCGCGACAATCTGCGTGAACGACTGCGTGAACTGGATTTTATTTTATCACCAAACGGCGCAATGATTTATATTGGCACACCACATACGTACGATACAATCTATCGCACGTCTGATGCAGACTAATTCAAACTGCTGATAAAGGTACGCAGTTTTGCCAACAATTCGTTCCCTGCATCCCCAAACATCGGCAGATATGTTTCATATTCTGGCATATCGGCCTGAACCTGCGCGCGTGTACGTTCGGATATCGGATTGGAAATAACTGTATTCGCCATATCCCACAGACGATATGCACTGTCTGTTTGGCGAATAATACCCCATTTTTCCAACAGGTGTGGTCGTGTTGCCAACGCGGCCCGAATGGCCGTCTGCCATTCCGCGCCAAACCCACGCACCACCCCCAGTGCCTTGAACGCATCCAGTCCCGACTGATCTGGGGTAAAGTTTTCAATTCCGGATTCCAGTTCATACCACTGTTCAGGCGTTAGTGTAATGGATTGAATCTTTTCCTGCATAAAACCGCCATATGGCAACAAATCATTTTCGATTGTATACATTGGTGTTTTGCCACTGCGCAAATTTTCGATATGTCGAATCAGATTCTTGCCTGTTGGCATTTCGCGCAGTTCTTTGATAACGTCATCGGTTGCCTCGCTAACGAAGACCGGATTAACCGTTGCCCAACCGCCAATAATAACATGTTCTTGACGGTACAAACTTAACAATTTCAGTGCTGTGGAACTGGCCTTTGCGTTCATGGTGTAATTCTCTCTCCGGTTAGTTTGGTTATTCCATGACAATCATAACAACTTTGTGCATTGTCTGGGCTGTAATTTTTTCTTCTGGTCCCACCAGATGCCCCCAGATATTACCTTTGGCATCCTGACGTACACTGGCGACATGCGCAACCACAGACGTATCAGGGGTCAACGAATCAAAATCAACGTCCAAGAATACCGCCAAATCCCCGACCTTGGCCGGTGTCTGTGAATCCGCAAACAGATATGCCTTTTCTGGAATAATTCCACCCAGACGTTTTGTGTTTGGCATAACTGCGTATATTCCTTGGCGACCTTCCAGTGTCATTGGCGACACAATCATTGTTTTATCAGACTTCTTAAATGCGATTGTCTTACCCGACGGCACACCGAATACAGGTACCAACTTTTTACGTGCGCTGTCATACAGTTTTGCGCCATACAATCCGCCATGCATATCCATACCGGACATCGGACTGCCTGGGATCAGAACAGACTTAACACGTTCTTTGACTTTGCTGATTTGTTTGTTTAATTCGCCAGATTTATACAGTGTGGCGATTTTATCAAACATTTCTTCGGCACCCATCGCAAAAGACTTTGCCAATGGTTCGATTTCGTTTGTATAGATTTCACGCTGGCCCACTTCGATTTTATGGTACACAGACAACGTCATCCCAGCATCCTTGGCGGCCTGTGCGATTGTCTTGCCCGACTGTTGGCGAATTTTGCGCAGTCCACTGCCAAATACTTTCAGTCCACTGTCTTCGTTATCGGTCAGTCGGCGTTTAATTTCGTTTTGCCATTGTCCGGCAACGTCATCTGATTCTTTGATAAAGATATCAGACAATTTGCACCCCAGAATATTACAGATATTCAGCAACTGTTTTTGATTCAGTCGTCGAACACCCTTTTCAATTTTCGACACCGCCGACAGCGACAACCCCGCCTTGCGGGACAATTCTGTCATCTTCATACCGTTTGCCAGACGAATGTTGCGAATGTTATTTGGAAAGATAATTTCTTCTTGGGCCATCGTTGCACTCCTAAAAATGACTATTTCTTGACAAAATAATAGTCAATTTTTAATGTTGGTGCAAGTAAATTATTACATCGACGCACTATAAACTAATGACTAATGACAACCGACTACAGCGGCATATCATCTGGAATCGCGTCTGGGTCAATGGCTGTTGGTGCATTGTCGCCATCACTCCCCAAACTGGCCGCCGTCACTGTTGGGGCAGGGTGTGCAAATTCATTTTCGCCACGTGCCTCGAATTCTTCCAGATTGTCGAACAAACTAAAGTCGCCAAAGAACGCGGTTCTGACTGTTTCTGGTCGTCCATGACGGTTTTTGCCGATAATAATATCTGCCTTGCCACGTGCGCGTTCCATTCTTTTTTGCCACGTTTCATGCATACTGGTGCTGTTATTGCCGGCATTTGGATTGTTTGAAATACGTTCATTCGGATCACGCCCCTGCAGATAGTATTCTTCGCGGTACGTAAACATAACAATGTCCGCGTCCTGTTCGATTGATCCAGATTCACGCAGGTCGGCCAACTGTGGTCGTTTATCATCGCGTTGTTCAACGCTACGTGACAACTGGGACAGTGCAATTACCGGCACATCTAATTCCTTGGCCAGCATTTTCAGTCCGCGGGTAATTTCAGAAATTTCTTGAACGCGGTTATCGCTGTGTCGTCCCCCTGGGGCGGTCATCAACTGCAGATAGTCAATAACAATCAACGCGATTCCCCCATGTTTGCGTGCCAATCTGCGCGCGCGTGTACGCATCATCGGCACAGACATCCCAGGGGTATCGTCGATAAACAAAGGCACCTTGCCAATGGCGGCCGCATATTGGGACATTTTCAAGAAATCTTCATCGGTCAAGTTTCCTTCACGCATTGCCGATGCCTTGACCTTGGATTGTGATGACAGCACACGTGCCGCCAACTGGGATGCCGACATTTCCAGACTGAAAAACACGACTGCGCCCTTGTAATTTTTATTTGCACGCCCATATGCGATTGCATTTGCCGCATTAAACGCAATATTCATTGCCAGTGTCGTCTTACCCATTGCAGGACGACCCGCGATACTAATCAGGTCTGAATGGTGAAACCCACTGATAGATGTGTCTAACGCATTCAGCCCCGTCGTCAGACCAGATAATTGCCCATCTGCCTTGTATGCGATTTCTGCCTCGCTCATTGCGGCCTGCAGTGCTGTTGCAATCGATGTGACCTCGCGTTCTGATGTGCCTGTGGTCGCCATATCGAACAATTTTTGTTCGGCGATTTCAATCTGTCGTGCAACCGGATTGTCCATATCTTCAACAAATGCATTGTCTGTAATGTCTTGGGCCAACGCAATCAAATCGCGGCGCATCGCATTTTCATACACAATGCGTCCATACTGTTCGACATTAACAACTGTGGCCCCCGCCGCAGACAGTTGGGTCAGATAGTCCACACCACCCACAGATTCTAAAACACCTTGCTGGTCCAGATAGTTCTTGGCCGTAATAATTTCAAATGGGATTCCGGCGGCAAATTGCCGTTCCGCTAACCTATAGATTTCTTGGTGTGCCGGATGAAAAAAGTGTTCCGGTTTCAAGAATTCAGACACGCGTTCCAACGCACGATTATTCATCAACACTGCGGCCAATATTGCCTGTTCGGCTTCCAGATTTGTTGGTAATGCTTTGGGGGTAAAATCCATGTCTAAATCCTTTACTTCAATGCCAATGGTATATGAAAAAAATGCTTTTTCAACGCCTTTTTTGTCGGGGTACAAAGTCCTGAAAATTCCGATAGTTAACGCCTGTGGCGACCCTGCGTGGCCTGAATTATTTTCGCATGCGCGCATTGCCCAGATGCGTGAAACGGTGGGCCATCGTCATTTTTCAGCACAAATGATGTTGAACTTTGTCCAACCCGAACGCGCCCATTTGGATCCTGCGGGATTGCGTTTTTACGACGAAGAATTTGACGCACATCGTGCAAAAATCGGCCCACATACAATAACCGGTATGATTTTATATTGGGATCCATCGTCTGGTCGTCGCCGTCATGATGCCAGTGCCTGTGTATTATTGTACCGCGATGATCGTACCAAATATGTTTTCGTTCACGACGTTCTGTATTTAACGGTCCCAGACACCGAAAAGTACCCACTGTCGCATCAGTGTGAATCTGTCTTGGATTTTATGCGAACACGAAATTTATATCGTATTTCTATCGAGGTCAACGGTCTTGGCATCGGCTTGCCCGAAATTATGCGCGATTGTGCATTGCGTCGTGGCGCGAATATTTTTGTTAATCGCGTAAAAAATACCAAATCCAAATCAGATCGCATTCTGAACGCCATTGAACCCTTGCTTTCTACGGGTCGCCTGTACGTACACAGTCGCGTTCAGAACACACCATTGCTGGCCGAAATGTTGGGTTGGTCGCCGACGGGTGTGGGTGGAATGCACGATGACGGTCTGGATGCCATTGCCGGCGCAATCGCCCAGACCCCAATTCCTGTGCACCCAATCGGATCTGGCATTAAAACGTATGCGGCGAACACGAATTTTTCAGTTTAACAAAACCAAAGGAAAACAAAAATGCAACAAAACCTGCAAAGTCTTTATAAACGCGCATTGGATAATCGCGCCCCTTGGATTGCCCGTTGGGAATCTGCGCGCCGATACACCATGCCGACATCAGATGAAGATATTGCCACCCTATACGATGCGACCGCATCAGACGCTGCGGACAATTTGGCGGCATCAATATACACATTGTTAACACCCCCAGAATCCATGTGGTTGCAACTGGTGGGCGAAAGTGAACTGTCCCCAAACCCAGACATCGCGACCGCGGCACTGCGTGCAAATTTAAATGATTCAAATTTTTATACAACAATTCATCAGTGTTATATGGATTTGGTCATTATGGGGACCGCATGCCTGTTCATGGCAGAATCACCGATTGGTGCATCATCTGCGTTTACCTTTACCGCGATTCCAATGTCAGACATTGCGATATTGCCGAACGCAGTTTTTCACACCACATCCATGCCTGCGCGCGAAGTTATGGAACGCTTTCCCACGTGGACCCCGCCTGCAAATATCCGCGATACAATTAAACGCGACCCTGAAACACCATTAAAACTGGTACAAAGTCTGGTTGGCACTGATTTTACAGCGTGGTTGGACGTTGGTGGCGACATTGAAAATAATATCGTATCCACAGGCACCTTTGAAACCAATCCATACATAATCTTTCGCTGGTCATTGGCATCGGGTGAATTATATGGCCGCGGCCCAGTCTTGCGTGCCTTGCCAGACATCAAAACCGCGAACAAGGTCGTTGAATTGGTCCTAAAAAACGCCACCATTGCCGTTTCTGGCATTTGGATGGCAGATGATGACGGTGTAATCAACCTGAACAATATCAACCTGACCCCTGGGGCAATCATCCCCAAGGCCGTTGGTTCATCAGGGCTGACCCCATTGACCAGTGGTGCCGACTTTGATGTTTCGCAACTGATACTGCGCGAATTGCGCGAACGCATTCGCCACACACTGCTGGCGGATCGTCTGGGGTTGTTAAGCGAAAAAGAAATGACTGCCACTGAAATTATGGCGCGCAACGCTGATATGATGCGTATTCTGGGCGCAACCTATGGCAGATTACTGCACGAATTTATTCGTCCATTATGCGACCGCGGTCTGCAGATATTGTCGCGTCGCGGACTAATCGATCCAATCCGCCTGAACAGCGATGCCGAACTAAAATACATTGCCCCAATCGCCCAGATGACGGCCACAGACAGTATACTTGGGGGTGCGCAATGACCGATATGGCTGTAAATTACGCACGATGCTTTGGTACGCCTGCGGGGCGCGCAGTGCTGGCACACCTGCGGAAAATGACGATTGAACGGATACTGGGGCCGAACACATCAGACAGTGAATTGCGCTGGATTGAATCCCAACGTGCATTGGTTCGCACCATTGAATCACAGGTCGCACAGGGCAGGGGGGACAACACATGATAACGCTGGATTTTTTACGCAACAGTTGGTTTTTGATTGCCTTTATCGGCGGCCTGATATATTGGGCGGCGCGTCAAGACCTGTCGGTTGCCGAACTGGAACGCGTCGACACGCGTATAACATCACTGGAAAACCGCACCACGATTTTGGAAACCGGCATCGGCCAGATACAAATCAAGATTGACGACATCAAGGAAGACCTAACCCTGATTAAGGGTGCGGTTATAAAATAACATTGTACAAACAAAGGAATATAGCATGTCCAGACAAATTCAATTTCGTCGTGGAACGGCCACCGAACACGAAAACTTTACCGGTGCCGTTGGTGAAATCACAGTTGACACAACAAACAACACATTGCGCGTACACGATGGCACAACCCTTGGTGGCACATCATTGGCGCGCGCAGACGCTGTGCCTGACTTAACATCATTTGATTACATTGTGGCATCTGGCCGCACAGACACCATGTGGTGGCGTAAATACAAAAGTGGCACCGTTGATATGGGCGGGCACTACACCGGCAACGCGACAACGATTACATTACCTGTAAAACTGGCGAACACCAATTACGAAGTCTTGATATCCAAGAACGACCCTGTTGCATACTGGGCCAGTACTCACTTGGCCGTCGGTACCCGCAGCACAAATAAATTTGTTATATCAACATATGGCGATTCCGCCAACATGCGCGTCGCATGGCAGATTACGAACGCCATCGCCGCGGATTAAAATAAAACTGGGCCCCGCCCAGTTTTTAATTATTCAAAAACTCATAAATTGTCATCGGACTAAAAGTAACATTTGTTTTCATTATTTTTCCTGGGTTCCCTGCAATAATCACATACTCTTCTGTGAACCGTTTTGTTAGAACCGTACCGCTTGCAACAATTGTGTTATTCGCAATTTGTGTGTTTTTATTCACGATTGTTCGCAGCCCTAACCAGCAATTATTACCAATAACGCAAGGATGTTTCTGATGATTTATAAGCATATTCGTTGACCTGTCTAAAATTGTATGCCCATCTGTTGCCCTAATTATTATTTCATACGACAGCATACAATTATCACCAATGCTTAATTTATTCCCATCGCCGATCCATATTTTAGCACCATTAATTACAGTATTTTTTCCAATGGTTAGTTCATTTCCATCCCCCGGCAGAAAAATAACACTCATATCTAAACCTGTTGTATCACCTGATGTATCCAGAATACAAACATTATTAGAAGTATTTTTATCAAATATAAATTCTATTCGTCGTGCGTTTGTATTTGTATGTATCCGAATGGTATTATTTTTCCCTTCGCCATTAATAAATATATTTTTAGGTAATTGTTGTTTATAGAATATTTGTTTTTCGTAATGGTCGTTAAACAGAAAGACGTTTTGATGTAATCGCCCAGCATCAAATCTCTTTTTATAACTCGCGATTTTTACACCACACAGATAAATATGTCGCCGCCCGTTTGGCAGCCGCTTTTTTACAAAAAATTTCATAAACTTTGCCCTCGAATTAAAATTTTAAGTGTCTTATATGCCACCATAGACCACGATGTTTCTTATATTTTACACGTTTTTTCAAATCTTCAAATTTACCATACAAAATACCATCAATAAACAACTCATAGAACGATGTGTTTCGTGCGTGTTTCCACCAAATATCACTGCCCCGCCACGTATGATCGCCCAGATGCAGCCATGGTTTCGGGTCGCGATATGATGTGAAATGAATAACCTTCATCTGTGCTGTTGGTATATTTGGATTTGCACCTGGGAACATATCGTATTTTTTATCAATATACATAATTTTATCTGGATTATTGACCGCAAAATAGTGGTACAATAACGCTTGATCACAGAACGAAGTTTTGGGCATATTTCGACCAAATTCGGTAATGTCTGCAAATGTATTGTCTGCGCGCCATTGTTTTAGATTTAACACCAAGAATCCTGAATTGCTGGCGGTTGGACTTAATTCTTTTTCCGACAGGTCATCGCCCCCACTGTGTTCGGCCATCGCGATTAGTTTGCTGCCCATATCCATATCAAAAACTTCGCCCAGATTTGTATTACAAATCATATCGCCATCCATATAGATTACACGTTCTGAGTCCTGTAAAACATCCGCCGCCAATAAGTATATGTAGTGTGTCAGTGATGTTTTCTTGCCCCACATGCCAACATTTTGCCCATTAAACAAATGCATCTTATCTGTGATGTCATAAAAATTGATTTCTATATTTTCAAAATCAATCATTGTATTATTAAATGCATCCTTGTATTTTTCCCAATCCTGATCTGGAATTTGACCGAATTCTGTTGTGTACAGCACATGAATCTTTAATGGTCGTCCATCCAAATTGTCCGCTACAGACCGCGCCAATACCACATAGTATGGTAAATAATTCTGTGTCGCAGAACATATAATTTCAACAGGTTTTAATTTGTTTGACATCACGATTTAATCTCCTGTGGTTTCCCGATACAAATTTGGTAAAAGCATCTGCGGGTAAAGCGCACAACAAAGTTCACATATCTGTATTGCAGGCGCGGAAAGATATGAATCCGAATTTGCTTTAACCCACGCAATCTGATTTTCAACGGTGAAGTTATACATGTGACAACCGTCTGCATTGGTGTTTTCCACTTTGCATGCCGCGCCAATTTCATCGCGCGCAGTGGATGCTTTATGGCATATGACAATGGTATTTTAATTCCAAACAGCGGTTGATAATCGCTGTGCCCGCTGTCGTACGCATGCTTTACCTGTGCCATGTTGTTAAAATCTTCTTTGGTTGGATTATCACACAGGCAATTAACCCAACGCACCAACGTTGGCCCATCTAAATAGATATTGGCCCCACCAAACAAATCCTTGATATCATTTGCAAAGTCGATTGCCCCATCAGACACATCTGGGTAAATTTCACGACGGAATTTTTCCGCATCCGTCGGATTTGGGTCGTACACCGGCAACCCATCATGCGTCAGGTTTTTAATTGGATATTCTGGTGCCGTCATCAGAAACTCCATAAATTCCCAATTCTTTGTAAAGACATATTTGCGGTCGCGATTATTTACAATGAATTGATTATATTTGTAAACACCTTCATATGCCCCTTTTAACACCGACCAATAGAACGCAATCGCATCTTTTCCGATTGCATCTTGAATAATTTTTTGACTGGAAAATCTGGCGGTTATCGTATCAATTACCCCAATTTTGTCATCTGCATTTGCGTTCTGCAACAGGTACCGTTTATAATTTTCGCGCTCAACCCCCGCCAATTCTGCAAATAAATCAATATTATTCTGAATAAAGTCGTGAAAATCCGCCCACTTTTCAAATCGCTGATTCGCGGCCAATTTTTCAATACGCGCATCATTTTTACGAAAATATTCGATAATTGCCCCAGATTGCTTGGTGTCTTTCTTCCAATAATCCAACCGACAAATCAGGTTCAAGAATCGTGGCGCATAGATATATGAATTTTTTATCGTATCATTAAACGTATTAAACACACGCTGCAATGTATAGCCATCGCGCGCCACAAACATCAGGTGATTTATCCCTTGATCTGCGGCTGTCTTTTCAATCCAACGTGTATAACCATAAATTACCGGCCCACCGTATTCATAACCAATTTTGCCCCAGTAATTTTTGGCAATCTTCATCCCCAGTCGCGCCTGCTGGTCCCGCATTGCCGCGATTGCAACCAAAATACTGGCCCCTAAATTGTCCCACTGTTCGCGATAGAACTTGGACATACGGATATTGTTCCGCAGGAACGTCTTTACCAAATGTGGGTACAGATACGCGCGCAAACCATGTTCACGTGGTCGTTTATAGTCTGAACGCTTGTTAT
>JAFTNY010000046.1 GCA_017451625.1 Alphaproteobacteria bacterium | reverse complement strand
TCCAAAACGGTAAACCGCATATGCTGAAAAACGGTTTTGGGAATTTGTAAAAAAATCTGTGTAAAATGGGGTGCTGTGTAGCGGTCGTGTAAAACACAGACCAGCTTAAACCCCATTTGAAACCTATGTTCGTCAAAAATAGTGCCAATTTTAATACCAGAAAAATCCCAGATTTACAGGGTGTTCGGAACTAAATCAAGTTATAGGAAGATTGAGTCGTTTGTGTTAACAGTCCGTTGTTCTACCGACTGAACTATGCCCGAATAGCGTTGCATATAATATACCTTATTAAATCCTATTTCAAGTATTTTTTTATGATTTTGAAAAATATTATATAACTATTGAAAATCTGCGATTTTATGCTAGGTTCATAACAGAATTTAAGTATAAAGGGTAATGAAAATGTCATTTACACAGGAAAACGAAACAAATTTGCATAATGTGTCCGATGGAACAATGTGCGATGGCTGTGACAAACATTGTAAACTTGGCTTTCACTACTTTACAGCATTGTCTGTAAGCAAGGGAACTGAATCACTGTGTTGTCCAACCATAGACGGTCAGCCAATCAAGCGGTACAAGGGTGAAAACGGCGAAATAATTGATGCAACTCAAAAGTATAATGTTTTTTCTTTTTATGACATAGATTGTGCAAAGAAACGGATAAGCGAACTGGCACAGAAAATCGTCAAATACTGCGATCATTACAAGACACGATAAAGGAAAATCAAAATGGCATTTTGGAATAAAAAAGTTAAAATTTGCAGAAACTATTTTGCAGGCGAAGACTGCAAACACAAGCGTGGTTCAACTTGTATTTGCGATGCCCCAGACGATGCGGTATGCCGGCAATATAAAATCCTGCGCCCCAGCAAAACAGAACTGGAAATACTGAATAATCAGGCAGAAATTAAATCTATGTTGTCATATATTAAGCAGACATTACATGAAAAACAACGATAAAAGGGTATGAAAATGTCATTTACACAGGAAAAGATGATAAACATAAGACCGCAATGGGCACGAGTTTCTGTCCCCCAAAGCGACCACTGTGATGGTTGTGAATGCAATTGCCGCCTGGGGTATAGTTATAATCCAGATAAATGTCATGTTTATCCAACAATTGGCGGGCTAGTGATAACCCATTATATTGACGAGAATTATAGAGACATGTTCGCAGGCGAAGTTGTTCTGGGGACCAGAACAGAAACAGACCAGAAAAAATTGTACGCCAAAATACGGGCTGGCAAAATCGCCAGTCTGTGCGACCGTTACAAGACACGATAGAAATCCAAGGGGTAATTTAATGAATTCTAAATGTATCTATGAACCAAAACTGGAATGTTCTGCAAAAGAATGCTTTGATGAACTGTATAGACAAATGCAAGAAAACATAAAAATACGTCTGGGCAAACAGATGATATTCCTGACCAGCAGCAAATGTGCTGTCAACCAAGCTGATTGCATAAAATTAAAGCTGTTTCGTGAACAAATGCAAAATCACAAATAACGATAAAAACAACCGCACCGCCCGATTGGGCGGTTTTTCTTGCACGACGGATTGGGGCAGGGTGATTCGTGCTATGTTTTCATAAATTTGTAAAAAATTGGGGTTGGTGCCAAAAATAAAAAACGCGCGTATGGCCTGCTGGCGTTGGTGTTGTTGCAACCACAGGTTGAAAATGCGTTGTGGTTAAAATTTTTGTCTTGATTTTGATGCTTTTTTAAGAAATAATTCAACCTGTGTTTGAAAGTGTTTTAAAAGTCAATTAAAAGGGGAGAGAAGCCTATGACACATAAAATGATATGGCGTGCGATTGAACGCTTGGCCCAGTCGCAGGGGTTAAGTTGTTCCGGACTGGCAAAATTAAGTGGGCTGGATTCCACCACTTTTAACAAGAGCAAGCAATTTTCCGCCGACGGCAAACCGCGCTGGCCGTCATGTGCCACAGTGGCCAAGATAATTTCTGCGACCAAGATATCGGTTGTTGATTTTGCGCACCTGTGCACCCCACCAGAAGAGTAGTGTCCCCCCCCCACACCCACCGCGCCATCCCGCCCATGGCCCACCGGACGGACCGTTTTTTACCTGTTGCGATGTGGGAATTTTGGTGTTATATTTACCACTGTCCAATAGAAAATAACAAAAGGGATTTTTACATGTTATTAAAAGGAAAAAAGATTTTAATTACGGGCGTGGCCAATGATTGGTCGATGGCGTGGGGTATTGCCAAACGTGCCCACGAAGAAGGCGCAGAAATCGCCATGCCATATGCAATGCCGGCACTGGAAAAACGCGTGCGTCCACTGGCAGAATCCATTGGTGCCAAATTTGTCCAAGAATGCAATGTTCAAAATGATGAGCAACTGGATTCTTTGTTTGCGAATATTGAACGCGAATGGGGACATCTGGACGGCATGCTGCACGCCATTGCGTTTTCAGATAAAAATGAATTGATGGGGCGTTATGCCGATACCACACGCGAAAACTTTAAAAACACGTTGGATATTTCTGCCTATTCATTGGTTGATTTAACACGTCGCGCATCGAAATTGATGGATCAGGGCGGCAGTATTGTTACCCTGACATATTATGGCGGTGAAAAGGCGGTTCCAAATTATAACGTTATGGGCGTTGCGAAATCTGCACTGGACAGCAGTGTTCGCTATCTGGCGTCTGACCTTGGGTGCGATGGTATTCGCGTAAATGCAATCAGCGCAGGGCCAATTATGACACTGGCCGGCAGTGGTGTTGGTGGCTTCAAGGCGATGTTGCGCCTGAATTCTGAACAGACCCCATTGTGTCGAAATATGACATTGGACGACGTGTCTGGCGCGGCGGTTTATTTGTTCAGTGATTTGTCCAGTGCGGTTACTGGTGAAATTCACCACGTTGACTGTGGGTATTCGACCACCGGCATGATGCCAAACCGTCTGAAAGATATTTTATTAAAGGGTCTGGACGAACAATAAAAATCCCCCGATTGGGGGATTTTTTAATTGGTATAATAACAGTCCGAACCGAACTTGGCGCTGCCAGAACCTGTGGTGTCTGAAAAACTCCAACTGGACGAAGACGATATATAGCACGATGTTTGTGCGGTGCTGCCTGCGCTGCTGTTGGCGGAAACACTGTTGTGCGATGTACACTTACTGCACCCCGATGTGCCGTTGGTGCTGCTGCCATAATATCCGGCGGCACAGCGATATGACGTTGATGAATTGCATGTATTACAGTTGCATGTG
>JAFTNY010000045.1 GCA_017451625.1 Alphaproteobacteria bacterium | reverse complement strand
TGTACGCCATATATTTTACCGCCTTTGGCACTTTTTTGCAAGTGTGATTTTAGCATAAAAACGCCATCCCCACACAGGGGTTTAAGAGAAAAAAATTAAAAACAGTCATCACCCCCGCACAGGCCAGTATGACGATACTTATTAAAGAGACAAAACTTAAACACCGTCGTCATCCCCGCGCAGGCGGGGATCCATTGCGTTCTGGCTGCTTCTTGCGCTTGAATATTAAAAACTATGAATACATAAAAACAATAGATACCGGCTTGCGCCGGTATGACGAATAAGTAATTATATTATTGTCCCACGAAGTGGGCTTCCACCACTAACCACTAGCCACTTACACTAATCACTCGCCACTAAAAAATCCCCCGATTGGGGGATTTTTTATTCATTTTCCGTTTGTGCAGCGGCATCTTCGGCCAAATCCGTTGGTGTCATATTCGCCCGCGATTGCATCTTGCCCATCGCAACAACCATATCCATGGCACGCTGCAACTGATAATCACGCGCATCCTTTTCTTCATCTGTCAATTCTTCAAACGGCGTTTCTTCATCAACGTCTTTATCATCATCTGACGACTTTTTCTTGTCTTTCTTCTTGTCCGCCTTGTCATTCTTTAACGAATTTTTAAAAGATGCCTCGGAATACATACCTTCACGTTTTTCCAGAACCTCGACCTTGGAATGCAGAACCTCGACATCGGGGGTTATTCCTTCGTTCTGAATAGACCGCCCCGACGGCGTATAATAACGCGCAATCGTGATATGAATTGCGGTTCCATCCCCCAGTGGCTTTTGCTGTTGAACACTGCCCTTGCCAAACGACTGTGATCCCATAACCAGCGCACGCCCATTATCTTGCAACGCCCCCGCGACAATTTCAGATGCCGATGCAGACCCATGATTGATTAGCACAACAATCGGCTTGCCATCCGTCAAATCACCTGCCTTGGCATAGACACGTTCAATATCTGTCTTTTCTTTACCACGTGTCGACACGATTTCTCCACCATCCAAGAACGCATCTGATACGTCAATAGCCGCCGTCAAATAACCCCCTGGATTATTACGCACATCAACCACATACCCAACAACCCCCTTTTTTTCCAGCTTTTCGATTGCTTCATTCAAATCACGCGCGGTTGTCGCCCCAAAATCAGAAATACGAACATAACCAATTTTTGGTGTATCCTTGTCATCTGCATCCGCCCCTGCCAAGACCTTGTCTTCAAACTTCACAGATTTTACCTTGATAATCGCACGTTTCAATGTCAATTCACGTGATTCACCGTCATCAGACACAACCGTCAACTTTACCTTGGTCCCTGGGCGCCCCTTCATTTTCTTGACCGCTTGATTCAGCGTCAAATCAAACACCTGTTCACCATCAATATGGGTAATATAGTCCCCTGCTTTAATCCCCGCCTTGTCCGCGGGTGTATCATCAATCGGCGAAATAACGCGCACCGCCCCGCGATCACTGGTAATCTGAATCCCCAGCCCACCAAATTCACCATGTGATTTATCACTAAATTCCTTGAAGTCATCTGCCGACAGATACGAAGAATGTGGATCCAATGCCCCCAACATACCGTTCATTGCGGCCTCTAACATCTTTTTCTCGTCGGCTTCTTCGACAAAGTTTTCACGTGCCACTTCGAACACCAATGCCAACTTTTTCAACTCTTCATAAATCTGTTCATCGGTCAGATGTTCCACCGGTTCATCTTTTTTCTTTTTTCCATCTGCCTGTGCATCAAACATTGGCACCAACAAAGCCATAAAAACCAACAATTTTTTCAACATACAAAACCCTTTCGTCTACTATACCACCCCAGCATAAAACAATTCACGCCCCCATTCAACCCGATTTTTCCCCCACAACAAAAAAAGCACATCAAATCTTGACAAATCAATATTATGTGCTATATTTTTTCATATAATTAACCAAGAGGTTTTAGGTATGTCACCAAAAAAACCAAAGACGACGACCAAGCAACAAATTGCCCAGAAGCGTAAAGAACTGGACATGTCTTTTGCAGACTTTTCATCGGTCAAGCGCACAAACAACCTGAACTGGTTGCGTCGTCAAATCGCATACGAAGAACCACAGATTTTATGTCCTGTATCCAAAAAATATCTGGACGATACCAGCATGTCTAACATTGCCATCGCATACGATTACATTATGGACAATGCGTCCCAGCCGATTACACTGGACAGCATCCGCGACCTGCACCAAATGCTGTGCAAAAACACAAACATTGATGGATACAGATTCCGTACAACCGGTTGCAAATTACAGATGACAATCAACGGCGAACAGTATCACGCCCCCGACTGCCACTTCATCGAATACGAATTATGCCAGATTGTTTATCGACTGAATAATTCCAAGCGCGACGTATTCACACGTGCCTATGACATTCACTATGAATTGATTATGTTGCAACCATTTGACGACTTTAACAAGCGCACTGCCCGTTTGGTCATGAACTGGGTATTATTGCAAAACGGCTATCGCCCAATTGCATTCAACAAACGCAGCGACAAAGAAGCATATATCCGCGCCATTTCCGAACGCGCCAACGGCGACAAGCGCGCATACACCGAATATATGTCCAAATGCCAACTGCGCACACAAAAAGACATCTTAAAACACCTGCGGGATTCCAAGATATTATAAACATGACAAACAACATAAATCATCTTATTCATGGTCGTGAAACCTATATCGCAGATTTTGGGTCTGGCTTTGTAATGAAGCGGCCCTTGCCAACATTTGGCGATGCGGCACGTAATGAATGGCTGGCGAAACAACATCGCACAAAAAATATCATTGATGATATTTACGCCATTGGCAATCCGCGCTATCGCATTCCACGCATGCTGTATATCAAAGACGACGAATACCAATTATTGGAAGAACGCGCCCCAGGGCAACACCTGACCGCAGACTTATTCAGACAGGTATCACGTCGCCAACGCTATGAAATCATTGACGGCATTGCATCATTCTTGGTTGACATGAACGAATCCAAACCAATTGGCGAAATTGTTCAACACAAAATTGCCGACGACATAAAATTCAGTCGTCTGGATAATTTTGTAAACAACAAAATGAACAACTGGTTTACACTGGCTGAAACCAAAAACTTGGGTCGTGTTCGCGATGCGGTCGGAACATTTGAATACGAAACACGTTTGGCATGGTCACATGGCGACCTAAATTCAGGCAATGTTTTGTACGATCCTGCAACCAGCACCCTGTCCTTCATTGATTTTGCCGAGGCCAATTATAACTTCATCTATCGTGATATTTTCGCACCACTGCAAATTGAACTAGACATCTGGACACCTGTATACGAAACATATTCGCAATTACACAACGCAGATAAATACAGCATGCCCAGCCCCCGCAATCCAAATCTGCGCAACATCATGAAATACAGATTATTAATCGCCCTGTTGCGTCGCATCATCAAGGCATCAGACGATTTGCGCACAACCCCCAAAAATCAAAAAAGCATCGACAACAACACCGCCAAGGTCGCTTTTATTCGCGAACAATTGGACAAAATAAAACATGTCGAGCATGTATTTCGCAACAATGTAAAATAAAAAAATGCCCAAATGGGCATTTTTATTATTTTCTGAAAATCTTTTCTGGATTGTTCATATTGACCAAACCAACAATAAAGTCAACCAATGCCCAAATCCAAACAACAATCCCTGGGATAATCAACGCCCATCCGATTGTACCCATTAACAACATCGCAACGCCTTCGCCACTGCGACCTGCGTAAAACTTGTGTACACCTAATCCACCCAAAAAGAACGCCAACAACACATAAACCAACACAGATTTATCTGTATTGCACACTGCGCGCCCACATTTTGGACATGCCTTGGCCTTGTCTGAATGTTTTGCACCACAATCTGAACAATAAATCATCGCCATATCAATAATCCCCCTTTTCTAACAATTATACACACCATGCGCCCCAAACACAAGACGTTATTCTTACTCTTCTTTAAACAATCGTGCAGGATCCACCGCCTTGTTGCCGCGTCGCACCTCCAGATACATCTCGGGCTTATCCGGATTCATGCGTCCAACCGGTTCACCGGCCAAAACCTCTTGTTCCAGCATCACATCAATACTGCCCAGATTGGTCATAACCGTATTATAGCCATTTTTATGCGACATAATCACCACTTTACCAAAACCGCGGAAATTATCTGCGAACTTTACAACACCATCGGCCGGTGCCAAGACCAACGCATCACCACGCGTCCGCACACGCCAACCATCTGAATTCAGCCCCAACGCTGTCTTTTCACCAAATTTCACAACAACGCGCCCACGCACCGGCAGATTTAATTTGCGTCGCGAAAAACGTGCATCACCTGACATCTGTGAACTTCCCACACCGGCCGACAGTTCCGAAATACTTTTTGCGCGGGCCGACAATTCACGCAACTTCTTTTGCAATGCCGAATGCTGATTTTTCAGTTTTTCATTCTGCGCACTGCGTGTCCGCAACAACTTATCCAACTCTTTCTTTTCTTTGGCGTATTTTTTTGCCGTACGATCCAACTTTTCTTTTTCTATTGCGCGCGCATCACGAATTTCACCCAATTCCCGAACCTGCGCATCCGCACGTCGTATTTCTTCATCCAACATATCTGCCGTTCCCGACAAAACCGCCGACATCAGCACATATTCACGCATATCTTCTGAATCAAAACTGGGATGCGATGCCACAAACAAAATACTGGCCGCTGCATCGGCAACCCGCCCCCTATTTTGCTCCATTTCCTTGGCAATTCTATCGCGTTGCGCATCCAAGTCCGCAATTTTCTTGGCCATGGCACTGCGCTGTTCTTCCAACGAACTGACCTTGTCTGCGGCCTTGATTAACTGCTTTTTAGTCTTGGCGACATCACGTTCAGACGTTTTAACCTGTTGTTCTAACTTTTTATTCTGTTGTTCCGTCTGTTTAATCTGCGCGTTAATCTTGGACAATTCACTGGCCCCAAACACAGGACCTGTGCAAACAAATAACAAAGAAAATATTGCAATAAATTTCTTCATTATTTTCTTACAACTCTTAAAAAGACCTTTTTACCCTTCTGCAACACAATGTCAAACGGCTGCGAACCTAATTCAAAGCGTTCCGTACCATCGGCCTTGTTTCCATCCAGTTTTAATCCACCCTGTTGTATCAATCTGCGTCCTTCGGATTTAGATTCAACCAATCCAACCTCAACAATCAGTTCCAGCAAACTAACCTCTTCTGCCCTTGGCTGAATTTCGACGGTCGGCATATTTTCCATATTCGCCCCACCGCCAAACAACGCATCGGCGGTTTCCTGTGCCTTGACCGCGGCATCATACCCATGTGCAATTTCTGTTGCTGCAAACGCCAAAATCTTTTTCGCCTGATTCAATTCCGCCCCCTGCAGTGCAGACAAACGCGCAATTTCATCCAGCGGAATTTCTGTAAAGATTTTCAAAAACTTTTCCACCAAATCATCGGGAATATTACGAAAATACTGATAGTATTCATACGGCGACGTTTTATCTTCGTTAACCCAAACTGCGTTCCCAGCCGACTTGCCGATTTTATTTCCATTTGCATCCGTAATAAGGGCCGTCGACAAAACGAACGCTTCTTTTCCCAACTTTTTGCGAATCAGTTCAATGCCCATAATCGCATTTCCCCATTGATCCGCCCCACAGGTCTGCAAAATGCAATTATGTTCGCGATACAGTGTTAAAAAGTCTACGGCCTGAAACGTCATATAATTAAATTCCAAGAACGTCATCCCATTATCCAAGCGACGCTTTACAGAATCCATTGACAACATACGCGGCACCGTAAAATCAGTCCCAAAATCACGCAAGAAATCCAAATGGCTGTAATTCTTCATCCAATCATAGTTATCAACCATAATCGCATCGGACGGCCCATCACCAAACTTAAAGAACTTTGAAAAAGACTTTTTCAACCCTGCAACATTTTTGGCCAAGATTTCTTCGGTCATCATTGGCCGACCTGAATCACGCCCCGACGGGTCCCCAATACGACCTGTTGCACCACCGACCAGTGTAATTGGTTTATGCCCATACTTTTGCAACCAGCGCATCATCATCACCGGCACTAAATGCCCCACATGCAACGAATCCGCCGTCGGATCAGACCCCAAATACGCTGTAATCTTGCCACTGTTCAGCGCATTATTCAGTCCATCAATATTCGATGTCTGATTGATAAACCCACGCGCTTCTAATTCTTGTAATAATTCGTTCTGCATAGAAAATCCCTTTTATCGGACAGATAATAACACGCTTTTGCCCCCCATGCAAGAAAACGGAACAATAATTATTTCGAAATCGCGCGTGCATAGTCCAACACTAATTGGGTATACATATCACGCTGCAACCGCGCAAAAGATTTGCGTCGTCCCTGTCCATCAACATACGGAACCCGTCCCACAGATTCCAAATAATAGCAATCAAAACCCACCGTTTTATCTGGATAGAAACAATACACCAAACGCCCTGCCGAATCGCCCAGCGACGGCATCACAATATTTGATAATTTATCCACCGGCGAAACCTTGCCTACATCAACATAGTCGCCAAAATACGCCTCTGCCTGACAACCATTTATATCATATCGCAGTGCATTTTTATTTTTCGCGCGCACAACATTTGTTGCACCCAACTGCGGATTACCCAAAACATAGTTTTCAAAAAATTCCGCAGATTCATTTAATGTAAATGTTTTTAAATTCACTTTATTGCGCAAACGACGATTCGACGTAATCAGTTCTGCAATATCTGCGAACCACTGGGCCGATTTGGCAGGATGCAACAAATCATCCACCGACACCGCCATATCCAGCATTGACGTGGTCGGCAACTTGTGATACATCCACATTTCTAAAATTTTCGGTCCCAGAACACGCGCAATCGGCTTTGGAATCCGCTGCAAGAATTGCAAGACCTCATCTTCTGTGGCACACAGCCCCCTGTGTGGCTGCAACCGTCCCAACATTGCAACAACCGCATCGCGCTTTTGCGGATTTTGTATCCACGAACCATTTGTCTTGAATTGCAACTGCCAACCACGATCCAGCACATTATGCGCAGCGGCTTCGACATAATTTATTGGTGCAGAAAAAACTTCCCCACCTGAAAACACAACACCATGCGTAAAATTTGGTACCTTATCAAATTCAGACAAATAAAACGACAAATCAGACACCGGCAATGTATTGCGCGGCACATCTGGCCCTGCCTGCATATAGCATCCATCGCACACCAAATTGCAGTGCTGGGTCAGATAAAACAAAACCTCGGTCTCGTAATTTGCCGTATCATATATAATATTTGAAACCTTGGATGCATAATCTTGAACTTTCTGTGAATCTGCCACTATCATTGACATAAAAAACCTTTATTGTCTGGCCAGCATACCACAATATCACAGATTGTCAACTTCATCTAATTACTGTAATAACAGTTTGATGCAAACTTGGCACTGCCTGAACCTGTGGTGTCTGAAAAACTCCAACTGGACGAAGACGATATATAGCACGATGTTTGCGCAGTACTGCCTGCGCTGCTGTTGGCGGAAACACTGTTGTGCGATGTACACTTACTGCACCCCGATGTGCCGTTGGTGCTGCTGCCATAATATCCGGCGGCACAGCGATATGACGTTGATGAATTGCATGTATTACAGTTGCATGTG
>JAFTNY010000044.1 GCA_017451625.1 Alphaproteobacteria bacterium | reverse complement strand
TTGGCCGGTCATGTTGACTTTGATTACCTGAATTCTGAATCGTTCAACTGGGGCGATGACGGAACGCATCGTTTGAGTGTTGGTGTCGATGGGCAGTTGGTTCTGTGTCCGCAGTGGAATCTGATTGCTGGGGTTGAATATACAGGCATCTTGGATGATGAAACACCAGCAGGCGTAGAAGTCAAAGATGCAGGTAAATGGACTGGTAAAATCGGTGCTAACTATAATTTGGACGAAACCAAATACATTGGTGCATATTTCATGGGTGAAATGGAACATTCAACAGGCGACTGGGAATGGGTCGATGGATTTGGGTTTGGTGTGAACTTTGGTATCGATTTTTAATTCAAGGAACCTTTGATAAAAAATCCCCCAGTTGGGGGATTTTTTTATTAGTGGTTAGTGTAAGTTGTAAGTGGTTAGTGGTGGAAGCCCACTTTGTGGGACAATAATATAATTGCTTATTCGTCATACCGGCGCAGGCCGGTATCCATTGTTTTTATGTATTCATAGTTTTTAATATTCAAGCGCAAGAATCAGCCAGAACGCAATGGATCCCCGCCTGCGCGGGGATGACGACTGTTTTTAAGTTTTTATCTTTTAACCCCTGCGTGGGGTGATGACGTTTTTATGCTAAAATCACACTTGCAAAAATGGGTCGAATGTGGCAGAATATATGGCGTACAGAAGAAAAATAACTGCCGAATCCAATGGGACGATTGTCCGCGGCAAAACATTCAAAAATTTAATCCCAGATTTCTGCATTTTTTATCTCCCTGTTTTTGCCGAATCTAAACGTCGGTTTTGTTATGACAATGGTGATAACGACAGAAATATTTGCGGCTGTTGGTGGTGAAGGTATGTGTCAAGGTGTGTTCTTGGTGTGGGATTATATCAGAGATAACAAAGATGCGGTATCGTGTGATAATGCTTATTATGAAGGTATTTGTGGTAATTATAGTGGTAATGAATATAATAACTGTCAAAATTTTGTCTATGATATTGGGGCGTCTGGACTGTCGAGTTTTTGTGAAGATGCAAAATATGGATCTTCTGGTGATGGGTGGAGTGATTTTGCGGTAAGTGAGGGGTATTGCCAATATGGGTATGAAATGCCGTATCATTTGAGATTTGCATATCATGGGGCAGGAACGGATGAGGTTTTAAGCAGCGCGTTTGAAGACTTGACATACAGTGATAATACCAGTATTAGGTGTTATAATGACGATAATGCATATCAGATGTTTTTGACGGTGTGCGATTGTGGTGAAAGGATGGATGATTTGTCTGCTTGGTATGACCAGTGCCCAGAGAGTATTTATGAGAGTGGGGAGGTTGGTAGTACGTGTTATTTAGGTAATGATGGAGAACAGACTTTATTATGCGTGCCATTTGAAGAGGCCTTTAATACAGATGGTTGTCAAATATGTTGGTGCGAGGGATACAACGGTGATGTTGTTGATGACGGATGGACAAATGCTGGGGCAACAGGTTCATTGTATTCAGAGGGTGTTGAGTTTATTGATTTGATGTCGTCGCGTGCTGAAGATTCTTCTTGGGGTGCGTATGCGTATGGTTGTTCCACGCAGGTAAGTGGGACATGGGCATGTGATAGTGGATATTACTATAATAGTGCGAATAATTGTTCAGTGTGTCCGGCACATTCGTCTGGTAAACAGACGTCGGCGTATGCAAATACGGATGGAATGACAGGTTGCTATTTGCCGGCGGGTACGTATACAGATGATGTTGGAACGTTCGTGTATAGCCAAGATTGTTATTATTCTAATTAAGGATGCTTGTTTTGTCCCCCGAAAATTGGGGGATTTTTTTATCGCTTCTTTTGCTTTTTTTACTGGGTGCATTGTTTCGCACAGCCGTTGCAGCGACTGATTGCGAGCATTAGATCATCAAATTGCATATTTGAACCCTTGGTTATTTGGTTTTGCTTTCTGGGTATGTTAGGATAAGAATAAAATGATGTCAATGCGCATGCCTTGAATTTGTTCCTGTTTATATGTTTTTCTATATCTTTTAAAATTGTTGTGTGAAGGAGATGGGATATGAAAAGGATTTTTGTTTTGGCTGGTGCGCTGGTGTGTGTGACGTCGGGGGCAAATGCTGTTAATATAATAAATGGTAATCCGTTTTATAATCCAGCACAGGGACGGTTTTATAATCTGTTTACGCCGTTAGAGATGAATTCAGAATTTGATCGTTTTGTTATGGCGGATGAATTTGGATATGGTATATCAGATGTTTTTACAATTCATATCGCGACATCGGGGACGTATGATTCATCTGACAATCCAGAGTTTGGAAAATGGTCATGGAATGATTTAGAATTTGGCTTTGATTGGGATTTGTGGCATAAAGATGAATTACATGCCGAGGTGTACGCTGATGTAAAACAAATATATGATACGCGTGAAAATCTGCAGACGGTTGCATATAATTGGACTGCGGGTGCGCGGGTTGGGCGTATGACCGATAAATGGACAGTGGCGGGAATTGTTCAGGTCGATTATTTGAATGATGATTTGCCACATGATGTATTTGACGCATGGGCGATGACGGTCGGTATTCAGGGACAGTATATTGTAAATGATAACTGGAACTGGGTGGGTGAACTGATGTTTGATTTTGATTTGTTTGACGATTACTATGATGGGGAACAGTTGCGGTTAAAGGTTGGGGCTAATTACAATCTGGATGCGACCAAGTATATCGGGCTGTATGCAGCCAAGGATGTAGTGCATAGTTTTAAGCACAGTCCGGCGACGATTGGGGTTGTCTTTGGAATTGATTTCTAAACCGTCCGCATCTATACCATTATCTTTTATTTTTGTCGTTGGGATGTGCTGGGGTGTTGTGTGGTGGACTAATTGATTTTTTTGTCATTCTTGTGGTTTCGTCTAAAATCCTAATTTTTCGCACTTTTCAAGCGAATTTCTTATGTTTTTTTCCTAGATTTTTCTTGACAATTTGGGGGGGCGTGATTATAGTGTATTCGCTTTCTGTGTAAACTAGGAAAGCAGAGAATACATAGAAACCGCTTTGATTGCAGATTTATAATCCGGCGTTAAGTCGTTGAAATAAGTCTGATAAGCGGCTTTTGTGCAGAGTAAAATAGGTAGAAAAAAACAAAGAGATTTTGAATGCCAACAGTAAACCAACTGATTCGGAAACCTCGTAAAAAAGTCGTGGTCAAAAGTACTGCGCCTGACATGATGGAAAACCCACAGAAGCGTGGTGTTTGTACACGTGTTTATACGACGACACCGAAAAAACCTAACTCGGCGCAGCGTAAGGTTGCCCGTGTAAAACTGGCGAACGGCCGCGAAGTAACCGCCTATATCCCTGGGGAAGGTCATAATCTGCAGGAACACAGTGTTGTTATGATTCGTGGTGGTCGTGTAAAGGACTTGCCTGGGGTAAAGTATCATATTATCCGCGGTGTATTGGATACCAAGGGTGTTGATGCACGTAAGCAGGGGCGTTCTTTGTACGGTGCCAAAACAAAGAAATAATAAAATGTTAACCACACGCATGTAATGTGCGTGAGTAATCTGGATTGACACCAGATGAAGCGATAAAAGGAAATAAAAAGATGTCAAGACGTAAAGCTGCAACAAAACGTGAAATCTTGCCAGATTCCAAATATGGTAATTTGGTTGTTGCAAAATGTATTAATATTGTTATGTGGGACGGCAAAAAAGAAGTTGCTGAAAACATTGTTTATGGCGCGTTGAGTAAGTTGAAAGCGTTGGCCAAGGACGGAAAAGATGAATTGGATTTGTTCTTGGAAGCGGTGGATGCGCTGAAACCATCAGTAGAAGTTAAAGGTCGTCGTGTAGGTGGTGCAACATATCAGGTTCCAGTTGAAGTAAGACCAGTGCGTCAGCAGACGTTGGCATTGCGTTGGTTGGTTGGGTTTGCACGTAAACGTGGTGAACGCAGCATGGAAGACAGACTGTTTGGCGAATTGCGTGATGCCTTGAATGGTCAGGGTGGCGCATTTAAGAAGAAAATTGATACGCATAAGATGGCAGAAGCGAACAAGGCGTTTGCTCACTTCCGCTGGTAATAAATACAAAGGCAAAGGAAAGATACAATGTCAGTCGGGAAAACCGCACCTTTACATATGTACCGCAATATCGGCATTATGGCCCATATTGATGCGGGTAAAACAACAACGTCAGAACGTATCTTGTTCTATACGGGTAAGACATACAAGATTGGTGAAGTGCACGATGGTGGCGCAACCATGGACTGGATGGCCCAAGAACAAGAACGTGGTATCACAATTACATCGGCGGCAACAACATGCTTCTGGCGTGACCATCGTATCAACTTGATTGATACCCCAGGGCACGTGGACTTTACAATGGAAGTAGAACGTTCGTTGCGCGTGTTGGACGGTGCTGTGGCGGTCTTTGAATCTGTATCTGGCGTGCAGCCGCAGACAGAAACTGTATGGCGTCAGGCCGATCGTTATGCGGTTCCACGTATTTGCTTTATTAATAAGATGGATCGTATTGGTGGTAATTTCTTCCGCTGTGTGGATATGATTCGTGAACGTTTGGGGGCAAATCCATTGGTGGTAAACTTCCCAATCGGTGCAGAATCTGATTTCCGCGGTGTTGTTGATGTTATCGAAATGAAGGGGATTGTATGGGAAGATGATATGGGCAAAGACCCTCATGTTATTGAAATCCCAGATGATTTGAAAGAAAAAGCACAAGAACTGCACGACAAGTTGATTGAAGAAGTTGTGACGCTGGATGACGAAATTATGGAAGCGTATATGGAAGGGACAATTCCAGATGTTGCGACCATTAAAAAGTTAATCCGCAAGGGTACGATTGGTCAGAACTTTAACCCAGTTCTGTGTGGTACTGCGTTTAAGAACAAGGGTGTGCAGCCGTTGTTGGATGCGATTGTAGACTATTTGCCAAGTCCATTGGATATTCCTGCGATTTCAGGTACCAAGATGGATGGGGAAACAGCCGATTCTCGTAAGCCAGATGCCAAAGAACCATTCAGTGCGTTGGCATTTAAGGTTGCAAATGACCCATTTGTAGGAAACTTGATGTTTATCCGTATCTATTCGGGTAAGTTGGTGTCGGGTTCTTATATCTATAACTCTAATCGTGATAAGCGCGAACGTGTTGGCCGTATGTTGCTGATGCATTCGAACAATCGTGAAGAAATCAAAGAAGCATCTGCGGGTGATATTATTACACTGGTGGGTATGAAGGAAACAATCACAGGTGATACACTGTGTGATGAATCAAATCCAATCTTGTTGGAATCGATTCATGTTCCAGAGCCGGTTATGAGCATCGCCGTTGAACCAAAAACCAAGGCGGACATTGAAAAGATGTCATTGGGTCTGCAGGCATTGGCCAAAGAAGATCCTTCGTTCCGCGTGTCGGTTGACGAAGAATCAGGTCAGACAATTTTGTCAGGTGTTGGTGAATTGCACTTGGAAATCTTGGTTGATCGTCTGTTGCGTGAATTTAAGGTTGATGTGAATGTTGGTGAACCACGTATTGCGTATCGCGAAACATTCCGTAAACCAATCACAGAAGAATATACCCACAAGAAACAGTCTGGTGGTTCGGGTCAGTATGCCCAAGTAAAGATTGAATTTGAACCACTGGAACCAGGTCAGGGTTATGAATTCGAAAACAAGATTGTCGGTGGGGCGGTTCCAAAAGAATACATCCCAGGGGTTGAAAAAGGTTTGAAGATAGCGCAGCAGACAGGTGTTCTGATTGGCTATCCAACAGTGGATTTCAAGGCAACATTGGTAGATGGTAAGTATCACGAAGTTGACTCTAATGTTCTGTGCTTTGAAATTGCGGCGCGCGCTTGCTTCCGCGAAGCGATGAAGAAGGCGTCGCCAAAATTGCTGGAACCGATTATGAAGCTTTCGGTTAATACACCGGAAGAATACGTCGGTGACATCATTGGGGACTTGAACAGTCGTCGTGGACAAATCAATGGTATCGAAACACAATTCGGTAATCAGTTGATTTCAGCATTCGTTCCATTGGCAAATCTGTTTGGGTACGTAAAAACATTGCGTTCTTTGTCACAGGGTCGTGCAAATCCATATATGGAATTGTCGCACTATGACGAAGTCCCGACAAACGTTGCTGACGAAGTAATCAAGAAGCTGACGAAGTAATTAATAAGAAGTTTACAAAAAAACTAACAAGCAAAGCCAAGGAGAAAACTAATGGCAAAAGAAAAGTATGTAAGAAGTAAACCGCACGTCAATATCGGTACAATTGGTCACGTTGACCATGGTAAGACAACATTGACTGCTGCAATCGTTCACCACTATGGTGTTGGTGCCGATGCGCAGAAAGGTGTTGATCAGATTGACAATGCACCAGAAGAAAAACAGCGTGGTATTACAATTAATACAGCACACGTTGAATATGAAACAGAAACACGCCACTATGCGCACGTTGACTGCCCAGGGCACGCGGACTATGTTAAAAACATGATTACCGGTGCGGCACAGATGGACGGTGCGATCTTGGTTGTGGCTGCGACAGACGGCCCAATGCCACAGACACGCGAACACATCTTGTTGGCACGTCAGGTTGGTATTCCACGTATCGTCGTGTTCTTGAACAAATGTGATTTGGCGAACGATCCAGAATTGTTGGAATTGGTTGAAATGGAAATCCGCGAATTGTTGTCTGCAAACGATTTCGACGACGACAATGCTCCAATCATCCGCGGTTCTGCAGTTTCTGCAGTTGAAGACAAGAACGACGGTTTGGGTAAAGAAGCAATCGATGCTTTGTTGAAGGCATGCGACGAATACATCCCAATGCCAGAACGTCCAGTTGACAAACCATTCTTGATGCCAATCGAAGACGTATTCAGCATCACAGGTCGTGGTACAGTGGTAACAGGTCGTGTAGAAGCCGGCGTTATCAAAGTTGGTGATGAATGTGAAATCGTTGGTCTGCGTCCAACACAGAAAACAACAGTTACAGGCGTTGAAATGTTCCGCAAATTGTTGGATCAGGGTGAAGCCGGTGATAACGTAGGTCTGTTGTTGCGTGGTACCAAGAAGGAAGATGTAGAACGTGGTCAGATTATCTGTAAGCCAGGTTCTATTACACCACACACAGAATTCGAAGCCGAAGTCTATATCTTGACCAAAGAAGAAGGTGGCCGTCATACAGCGTTCTTTAGCAACTATCGTCCACAGTTCTTCTTTAGCACAACAGACGTAACAGGTACAATCACATTGCCAGCAGACAAAGAAATGGTTCTGCCAGGTGACAATGTCCGTATCAGCGTGCAGTTGATTGCACCAATTGCTATGGACGAAGGTCGTCGCTTTGCTATCCGTGAAGGCGGACGCACAGTTGGTGCAGGTGTTGTATCAAAAATCATTAAATAATTAAACAGTCGTGGGCGGTGTAACTGAATTAAAAGTGTCAG
>JAFTNY010000043.1 GCA_017451625.1 Alphaproteobacteria bacterium | reverse complement strand
TCCCAAAAAAAAATAACCGCACAAATTTAATTTGTGCGGTGTATATGACGGGAAAATTTTTATCGCGTGCGTTCCAGTATGATTACCTGGGTGTCGCGCTCTTGTTTATTAATCCCAATTTTTGCCCAATCTTTTAGGGCGTCCTGGACATCGATAAATTTGTCCATGTTTTTGCCGATAGCCATACCACATCCTGTTTGGACCAAAATATAGCCACCAGGACGCACATAATTGCGCAGGTTGGTTAATGTCGGTTGAATTAAATCAGGCGACCATTCAAAGATATTTGACAGGTTGATAACGTCATATTCGCCATTTAACTGTGTGTGCAATGTTGCAACATCGGACCAGATAAATTTAAATGCGCCACGCAATGCTTTTTGCAATGTTTTATATTCTGTTTCAGAAATCATTTCTGACGCATAATATTCAGGATTCAGACCGTTTCCAAAGATTCTGTATCCATCCATGCCGCGTACAAATTGTGCGCTGTGTGCAGGGATTTTTGGCAGTATTTCAGATACCCCAGATACTTTGCTGGCCGATGGGGCGAAGTGTAAATCCTTTAATAACTTTTTGTACTGTTCATATGGCATACCGGAACGAATTGCCTGGGTTTTAATGTCCATTATCGCCCGCGCGCAGTAAGAAATGTCAAATGTATCGATCTGGATCGCGCCATTGATGGTGTAGAACAGGGGTTGTTCACCACTGCCTGCGACGGTCAGAACCCGACGCCCCATATCGCGTGTCAGACCCGTTGTGTGGCGCAAATTTTCGTTTGATACGACGTATGCGTGCGAATAATCCAGTGGATGTCCCGGCCAAGATAAATACTGAGTGCCGGATTTATAGTCTGGATTACCGTATGCTGCACGTGCGACATCCAGATTTGGTTTGTTATTCATCTTTTTTGTTCCTATGCTTGTTTTGTTTGTTTATATATAGCACAAAAATACAAAATGTCAACTTTTTTGTGTTGTGAAATTTTTGATTCGGCTGAAATTTATTCTTTTAATATATTCCCAGATATGATAGAATTAAGCCAATTGGAAGGGATTTTTCATGAAAAAAATTGCAATTTTATCTATGTTAATCGCGGGCATCCTGGGTGATGCGATTGGTGCGGCGCGTCCGACGGGTCGTGCAACTGCGCGTGGGGGTGCGGCATCTGCGCCCGCGACACAGACCACGGCGGCACGTGCGGCGACTAATTCGCGTACTGCGCCACGGGCGACAACATCTGCGTCGTCGGGGGCAAAGACGGTTAATCGCGGACGTGCGGCCACAACAACCAAAGCGCCCGTTGTCGCAGCGCGCGCAGCCACAACGCAAAAGGTTATTGGCACAGGGACCAAGGTGGCAGGTGCGACAAAAAACGTAGTGGTCAGCGAAGAATGTCAACAGAAATACGACGGATGTATGGATTCGTTCTGTATGTTGGATAATGAAACCGGCGGTCGTTGTATTTGCAGTGATAAGAATGCAGAACTGGATTCTATACTGGCTGAGATTGAAAAACTGGATCAACAGTCGTATCAAATGGCAACATTTGGTGTTGAAAAGATTGAAATGGGCGATGATGCTGATGCTGCCATTGCCAAGGCCAATGCCGCCGCACAATCGGTAATCGACAAAGATGACGAAGGAAAAAAGAAAGCGCGCAGGACATTGGATTTGTCTATGTGGGATACCGCAGTTGATTTTGAAGAAGATGATGTTTTTGGCGCGTCTGCAATGTCGCCGATTGAAGGCAAAGAGGGCGACGCCCTGCATCGCGCGGCGGCGGAACTGTGTGTTGCCCAGATTCCAGAATGTTCATCAGAATTACAGATGTTGCAAATGATGTATGCACAACGAATTAAGTCGGATTGTGCGGCGTATGAAAACAGTTTAAAGCAGCAGAAAAATTCCAGTACACAGAAGTTGGCTGCGGCTGAAAAAGCGTTGCGTGAAGCGGCGCTGGATCAATTGCGTACCGCAAATAAATACGACCTGGGGCAGTGTACGGTTGAATTTAAAAAGTGTATGCAGACGACCGGTGGTTGTGGTGATGATTTTTCAGGATGTGCCAGTATGGTTGCAATGGATTCAACAAACACACGTCAGTCTACGTCCAAGAAATCAAAAAGTTATCAAATCAAGGGTGCGGTTACAACGATTGAAATCTCTTCATCTACCTATGATGCATTGATGGCTAAAAAACCGCTTTGTGAATCCGTTACTAAATCTTGTGTAAATGTCGCAAGTCAGGTCTGGGATACCTTCCTGCGCGAAGTCGCACCACAAGTCAAAAATGCTGAACTTATCGCAGAAGATAAAGCAAGACAAGATTGTATCGGAAATATCTCTGATTGCTTCCAAAAGGCTTGTAAAGATACTATCGACCCTAATGACCCAGACGGATCTTATGACATGTGTCTGTCAAGACCGGGTACTATGTTAAATGTTTGTAAAATTCCGCTGAATGCGTGCGGTATTGATGCGACTTCTGAAACAGCCGCTGCTAAATCTGATATTTGGGATTTCGTGGTCGCTAGACTCGCTTCTATGCGTGTCGATTCTTGTACTACAGAAGTCAAAAATTGCCTCCAAAATGAAGATCGATGTGGTAAGGATTATACTCAATGTATCGGATTGGATACGGATACGATTATTCGTATGTGCCCATATGATAAGTTGACCGGTTGTCAAAAGGTGTATGGCGAAGATGATATTCGTGGTGATGCGGTTTATTAAGAACTGTCGACAATGGTTCAGGGAATTATGCTGAATATTGATAATGCGTTCCTGGACGAATGTCAGGCCGCAGCGGACGAAGCCATGA
>JAFTNY010000042.1 GCA_017451625.1 Alphaproteobacteria bacterium | reverse complement strand
CTGTTGACGATTGATTCCAGTTTTGTGCTGGCTTCGACACTGCCACGCGATAAGTCTGGCAAGGCCGAGTAGTATTTTTCAATTAATGCAGACAGTGGTTGTAGTTGTGCCGTTGTGTCGTTAGACATCTTGATTAGATTCGCAGATTGTCCAGACAACTGGGTGTGCGCGGTATTCATTTCAATTAATGTTTCGCGGACACCGGTTGCCATTGCTTTGACAGATTCAGAAAATGCGCCGGCGGCGGTTTTGGTGTTTTCTAATGTTGTGTTTGCAACGCCAGATACGGTCTGTAATTCAGATACTACGCCGGTTGCAAATTCTTTGATTTCGCCATTAAAGCGATTGGTCAGGGTTGCCAGTTCGCTGGAAACACCGCGGACAGCGGTTTCGGTTGATGTGGCCGATGCGACCATTTTGTCGGCGGCCTTGGTTAATTTTTCAATTTGGGTTCCAATCGAGAATTCAGACAGGCGGATTTGCGTGCCGACAGAGTTTGCGGTGTTGACCAAGATGTTTTTCTGGCTGGTCAGGTGTTTTTGTGATTGCTTGCCAAAAGTATCAAGTTTGGTTAGGTATTCATTTAGCATTTTGTCGTTGCGAACCATTGTGTCTTCGTAATTAGCGGCGGCAGACTTGACATTGGTGAAGCCGTCTGCGGTGGATTTTGCCAGTTCGCCTAGTTTGTTTTGCATTGTGTCCGCGTCTGTGGTCAGTTGTTTCATCTGGTCGCAGTTGCTGTTGAATTCGTTCTTTAAATTTTCAGACAGTGTGCGGCCGCTGTCAATCCATGCGGCAATCTGGTTTTGTATCTGGGCGACGCGTTCGTTTGTTGCTTCAGAAGTTGCATCAATTTTACCCAGTAATTCGTTGATTGTATTGCTGAATCTGTCGGTTGCGGATTCGACATCTTGCCATGATTGGGACTGTACAACTTCGCCCAATCCAGAAACTGTGTTGTCCAAACGACCAGACATGGTGGCTAATTTTTTTGTGGCCTCTTCTGCCATGGCGACCAGTTGTTCGTTTTGTGAACCCAGAATACCTTTTAGTTCGTTCGCTGCATCAATTTGTGCATTTAATGTGTCGCGCATGGTCTGGAACGATTGTTCAATTTTGTTGATTTCATCGGCCAAGATGATATTCAAGACGCGTGTGGCATCGGCAACCTTGGCACGTTCGGGGCGGGTCATAATTGTCAGCAACGATTCCATTACACGTTGGGATTTTCTGGATACGAAAAACAATATCCCCAGTGTTATCAGCAGTAATCCGCCCAGTATTCCGCCACCAATCATTAAAAACTGTGTGATTTCCATTCCTTTCCCCCTAACAATTCTGCGATACTTTATAAAACTTGCAGTCCTGTTGGATTTATACTAAAATCCAAACGACAATGCAAGGGCAGAAATGACAAAAAAACAAACTCTTTCAGAAAATCAGGACAAGGCCGCAAATCCAGAGAATAATGTCTGGGTTCAGGCCAATGCGGGAACTGGAAAAACCAGTGTTTTGGTTAAACGACTGTTGCGAATATTGTTTCGTACGCCAGACTGTGGCAAGTCTGGGATTTTATGTTTGACCTATACCAATGCAGGTGCGGGAGAAATGCGCAATCGTATTTTAAAGGCGTTGCGTGGTTGGGCGTTGGCATCGGATGAAGAATTGGTTGAATTGTTAAGCGATGTAGCGTTGAATCGGCCGGCGAATGCCGACGACATAGTTCGTGCGCGCGAGATATTTTTTCACTATATCGATAATCCGGATATTTTGAAGATAAAAACCATTCATGGTTTTTGTGAAGAGATTTTACATCGATTCCCGATAGAGGCCGGTATTTCGCCGGCGTGGCAGTTGGCAACCGATGCGACGCAAAAGGTCTTGTTGCAAGATACGTTTGTGGCGTTAATAAATAGTCCAAGTGCATCTGATGCTGTCTATCGGGCATTTGATCGTATTGTTGAACGCGTGTCAGAGAGTCGTAACGACGATCTATTGAAGATGCTGTCGGGGCAATATGGGCAATTCTTTCAGGTTGATGATGTTGTAAAATATCGCGAATACTTTGTTGAAACGATTAAGAAATATTTAGAATTAGACCGATTGCCAAACTTTGATTTTTCGGTCGAGGAATTGGAGAAAATCATCTTTTTGGCCCAAGAAGAACAAAATTCGCGAAAAACACCGGCAAAGTATTTAGATAAGATTATCAAAAATACAAAACAGTATATTGATACGACAATAGATTTTGAAGAGTATAAAAAAGCGTACTTAACAGGTTCGGGGACGAATGCAGGGTCGCCAATCAAGGATGTTGCAAAAAAGGATTATTTGATTGCCGAACAAGAACGTGTTTATGCGGTTAATCAGTATAATTTGAACTTGGGGATATTTGAAGATACAATGGCGGTGTTTGATTTGGCGGCCGCCTTTGCGGAAGAATATCGCCAACAAAAACGTGCGCGGAATTTGTTGGATTTTGAAGATCTGTTGCTGTATACGCGCCGGCTGTTTTCGGATGCAAAAAATATGGGTTGGGTATTGTCGCAATTAGATTTGTCTTTGTCGCATATTTTGGTTGACGAAGCCCAAGATACGTCGCCGATGCAGTGGGATATATTGCAGATGCTGTCGGGCGACTTCTTTACAGATGGTGATACGGGACAGTTGCCACATTCGCTGTTTGTGGTTGGTGATACCAAGCAATCTATTTATGGGTTCCAGGGCGCAGATCCGCGGGCGTTTGCGCAAAGTCGTGCGGCGATTGCAGCGCAAATAAAAAACAATATGCGTGCGATACAAGAAATTCCGTTGGCACAAAGTTTTCGTTCAACAGCGCCGATTTTGGAATGTGTTGACCGGTTCTTTGCGGATGGTGATGTGATAGAGTTGTCGGACTTTGTGAATAATGTGCATAAATGTTATCGTGTTGATGATGCGGGGGCAGTTGAAATTCATCGATTGGTGTCCAAGGCAGAATCCGATACGACGGTCAAAGAATATATTAGTGATGTGGCAGATAAAATACAGGCGTTGATACGTTCTGGTAAGTATGTCGCCAAAGATATTATGGTTTTGGTTCAAAATAGACAGCCGATGGCGGCACCGTTGGTTGCGGAATTGAAACGTCGTGGTATTGAAGTTGCAGGCAGCGATCGTATTGTTTTACCGAATTTCCCAGCGGTGCGTGATATGCTGAATATGGTTCGGTGGTGTTTGAATCCGGCAGATGATTATAGTTTATGTTGTGTTTTAAAAAGTCCGATTTTCTGTTTGACTGAAGTTGATATTTTTAAAATTTGCGAAATAAAAAATCAGGAAAATGCGGCGCGAAAAAAGGCGGATAAATATGCAACGCCAATGACGGTGTTCGATGTTTTGAAACGTCAGCATCCAGAAATATATATGCAGTTGGAATTGATGAAGCAGTACGCACAGAGTTTGGCACCCTATTCTTTCTTTTGCAAGTTGATGGACACAGCGCGCGAGAAGTTTATTGCCGCATTGGGTGAACAGGTTATTGAACCGCTGGAAGAATTTATGACGATCTGTTTGTCGTATGAACGTACCCAGTCTGGGACACTGCATCATTTCTTGAAATGGTTTATTACAGGGAACAGCGAAATTAAGCGTGATATGGATGCGTCTATGGGGGTGCGCGTTGTTACAGTGCATGGCAGCAAGGGGTTAGAAGCACCGGTTGTGTTCTTGGTTGATACCGTCCGTACGCCAGATGCAGATGATGTGATTCCGATTTCTGGGGATGGTGATTTGCCGGTATGGCTGTGGGCGCCACGTAGCAATGACAGTAAATTGTATGGCGCGGCCAAGAGTGCAAACAAGCGGACGCAAATGGCCGAGTATTATCGATTGCTGTATGTGGCGATGACACGTGCGCGTGATGAACTGTATATTTATGGGTTCGTTGGTGGCAACAGTACCAAGGCACCCGATAATTCATGGCATGCACAACTGTGGCGTGTGTTTGCCAAAGGTAATGAAGAACAACAATATATCAGGATTACAAATGACAAAACTGCATAGTATATTGGCGAAACAAGAAGACGAAAAATATGCGATGAACGAAGGGACAAATGTACACGCAAAATTGCGTCGTGTCTTTGTTGATGGCGACAAGGTAAGCGGCGACAGTGATTATGTGCAACGTATTCAGGCGCGGGATGATTTGCTGCCCTTGTTCGGTGCAGGTTCGCGGACCGAAGTCCCAATCGCAGGTACGATAGATGGACGTTTTGTTAGTCGCAGGATTGACCGCTTGGTTATTGATGATGCGGCGCAGACGATATTGGTGTTGGATTATAAAACAGACGTAAGTCGTGAAAAGTTTCGTGATGCATATTATGCGCAAATACGTGAATATGGTGCACTGTTGCGGGCGATTTATCCAACATATCAGATTAAGGGTTTTATACTGTGGGTGCATGATTTTTCGCTGGAAAACGTGTCTATGAATTAGGTATGATTTGGCTATGTTAGTTGGTTTGCATATTTCAAATATTGTGTTGATTGAAAAACTGAATCTGGAATTCGGTATGGGGTTGAACGTCCTGACCGGCGAGACGGGTGCAGGAAAAAGTATTTTATTGGATGCACTGTCTTTGGCGTTGGGGGCGCGTTCGGATGTTGGGCTGATACGTCATGGGTGCGATGGCGCATCCGTTGTTGCAGAATTTGATGTCGCGCCGGCGGCGGTGGTGGACACGCTGGGTGAATGTGATATTGAATGTACGGATGGGCTGATTTTGCGACGTACGTTAAGTGCAGATGGCAAGAGTCGTGCATGGATAAACGATGTGCCGGTGTCGATAAAAACATTGAAAGCGGTCGGTGATAGTCTGGTCGAGATTCATGGTCAATTTGCCAATCATACGTTATTGGATGCGGCGACACATCGACCGACGTTGGATATGTTTGCGTCAAAAAACATCCCAGATTATAATGACTTGTTGGCATCTGTTCATACAACGTATTCACAATATCATGCCGCGCAACGTCGGTTGACGGAACTGCAAGAAATGTTGGCGCGCAGTGCATCAGAACGTGATTTCTTGGAACATAATGTTGCAGAATTACGTGCGTTGTCGGTACGTGTTGGCGAAGAAGAAGAATTGTCGACCAAGCGCGCGGCAATGATGAACGCAGAAAAGAATGCCGCAATATTGGCCGAGGCACAACAGGCGTTGTCGCCACGCGGAAATTCGCTGGATGCGCAACTGTTTGCGGTTGCGCATATTTTGCAACGTATTCGTGGTGATGAAAATCCATATCAAGAACAGATTGATAAATTGTATGACGTGGCGGAAACGGTGGCACAGGTTGCGCAATCCTTGGAACCGGTGGGAATGGATGCGGAAAATGTAGATACAATCGAAGAACGTTTGTTTGCAATTCGGGCCGCCGCGCGCAAGCATCGTGTTATGGCGGACGAATTGCCCAATGTACTGGACAAGATGGCCCAGCAGTTAAATACGATTGATAATTCAGATGCAGAATTGAAAAAAACAAGTGCGGCGGTTCAGGAATTTCGCAAGGCATTTGATGTTGCGGCAAGCAAATTGACAGATGCGCGCCATGTGGCGGCGGAAAAGTTGCGTCAACGGTTGCTGGCAGAATTGCCGGATTTAAAATTAGGTTCGGCGGACTTTGTTGTGGATTTTGGGGTGACCGCGCCGTCTGCGTTGGGTACAGATGATGTTGTGTTTATGATAAAAACAAATACAGGTGCGCCGTTTGCGCCACTGCACAGGGCGGCATCTGGTGGTGAATTGGCACGACTGATGTTGGCAATGCGTGTTGTTCTGGCCGGTGCTGATGATGCGCACACCTTTGTTTTTGACGAGATTGATACAGGTATCAGTGGTGCAACCGCAGCCGCGGTTGGAAACAGATTAAGTCGTCTGGCGGTTGACAGTCAGGCGTTGGTTATTACGCATTCGGCACAGGTGGCGGGATTTGCAGACAGGCACTTTAAAATCGCCAAGTCTGTGGCGAATGACAAGACCACAACCAGTGTGCACGAAATATTGGCGGTCGAACGTGTAAATGAAATTGCGCGGATAATTAGTGGGGCAGAAATTACACCGGAATCTGTTGCAACCGCCAAGACATTGATAAAAAAATAAAACGCCCAAATGGGCGTTTTTTTATGTTTGTGATGATTGACAATAGCATGCAACAATCGTCCCATTGGATTCGGCGTTTGTTAATCTTGTCTACATCGCATATTTTAGCGCGTTTGACGGTTTTTTTGCAAGTGATAAAGTTGTGAAAGAAGAATACATAAAACTGGATTGCCACGCAAACAGAAGTTTGCTCGCAATGACAAAGGAATATATGAAGCAATGGATACCGGCCTGCGCGGGAATGACGGTGTTTAAGTTTTGCAAATAAAAAGTTCCCATCCTGCGTCGGGGGGCTTTGAAAAAAATAAGAAAGAATAACAGACCACCTCCCGCCCTGTGGGTACCCCTCCACAGGAGGAGAACCCTCTGACGTGTTTGAGGGATAAAAAGTACAAACACGTCGTCGCCCCGACGCAGGTCGGGGGCCATTGTGTTCTGTATACTTCTTGCGCCTGATTTGTCATCGCGTGGCATAGCCGCGGCATGCAAATAAGAAATACAAGAAACTG
>JAFTNY010000041.1 GCA_017451625.1 Alphaproteobacteria bacterium | reverse complement strand
TCATAATACTGATTGCCACCCGTGGTTGCATCCGTATCATAGTACCCCAGGAAGTTATAGTTGTCGCGCTCTGGCATAGTCGCCGTTTGCAACAGGCTGTTATAAGTTGCCGTGACGGACGCAGTCCCACCCGTACCACCATTCGCATTCAATGTGACGGTGTATGTATTTGGTTCACACCCCAGGCCATTGGCGGTCTTTTTATATCCCTCATCACATGACCATTCGGCTTCGCCCCCGCATGTCGCATTTTCTGGACATGACTGACAGCCACTGCCTGATATATAGAAATCATCTGCACACGTCGTTGCTGCACATAAAATTTTTCCGCCCTTAGTAACAATCCCAGACACACCGGTAGAATTTGGAATATCAGTGGTTGTACAATTGCGATAACACCATAAATCCGTTTCCGCCTCACATACATTATATGTACCCAGTGTATATCCAGTGACGCTGGCACAGCTGTGCGAACAATTTGTACATGTCCCATTGTCTGGATATTGACTGCTGGTACAATTACAAGCACCCGCGGTTGTGCTGTCGCATGCGGTCCATTGTGCATAGTATGTCAGCGCGGATGTGCATGTGCCCTTTACAACACTTGTCACCTTGGTCCCACCAGTGGATGCGGTGTACCATCCATTAAATGTATAACCCGGTTTTGTGACATCTGTCGGCAAACTAAATGTTGCTGTTTCAACATTACACGCCGCCATGTACGAACCATTGATTGTGCCACCATTTGTGACATAGTTGATTTCCGCCTCGCCCTCGGCTGTCCATTTGGCGGTAAATGTTTTGCCCTCAGTATATGTCCAAGTAAATGCCGAACCTGCGGTCTTGGTATCACTTGTGCCACTTACCGTCCATCCGGCAAAGTTATATCCACTGCGTGTGCATGTGTTAGCCGCCGGTGTAAATGAGTTGTCATATGTCGCGGTCGTGGAACTGGGGGCGGTCCCAGCTCCATCACCACAGGAATAGGCGACAGCATAGGTATTCTGCGACCAGATTGCATATAATGTGACATTCTTGGTCGGGGTATATGAACCCGTATCTCCACCGGTCGCGGTTGAGGATTCTGCCCAGCCTTTAAATGTATAGCCCGTTCTGGTCGGTGTTGGCAATGTCACAGATTTACTGGTCCATTGTGCGTACCAGGTTGTTGTATTATCATCCACATCCTTAGCTGCGTTCAAACCATCGGATGTGATATTCCCGTTTGAGTTAATGTATTGTGTGCCATTGCTGGACGTATTGTAATAACCATTGAATGTATATGTTGCCGTCGCACTGGTTGCGGACACCGAACCACCATTGCCATCATATGTGACCGTGTACGCGCGCGTCGGTTCTGTGATAGCATTCGCGGATGCTGTCATAGCCTTGCTGCGCGCGTCGTCCAAATACACATTTGTTTTATATGTGGTGTAAATGGTCGCTGTCCCATTATTTGTCGCGCTTGCATTGTCCAGGCTAATGGAATAGTTGTTTGCGGTCCAGGTACCTGTAATTGTGACGGCTCCACTGCTTACCCCCAGATTGGCACTGGTACACGCAACACCGGTTGTACCCGCATTGAACGTTTTGCCATTCACAGACCACTTATTAAATGTATAACCCGATGCGGTCATCGCGGCCGGCATGGTGAATGTGCTGTCATACTTACACGATGCGGGACTGGTCGGCGCTGTACCATGTCCGCCATTTGCCCAGTTCAGGGTAATGGTGTTCGCATCCCAAGTAGATTTCAGAGTAATCGTCGCACCTGCAACAGATGTTGCATTTTTCAGACTATCACCCGATGCATATGTGCTGGCGGCGCAACTGCCACTGCTGGCGGTACAAGACCACTTGTTAAACATATAGCCCGTATGAGAGAATGGATTCGTCGCCGCAGTACATGTGCCATCATACGTACATGTCTGATTACTTGGAACCGTACCCGTTGCAGAACTTGGGTCTTTGGTGTATGCAACTGTAAATGTAATCGCTTTACATGTGCCACTTGCACTGGTTGCACCGGCAGAACCGTTTACTTCAAACGTCCCAGTTGCATTCGTGCCACCGCCCTGAGTGTACCCAGTAGAACAGGTAATAGTACACACTGGCGTGTTGTTGGTTACACTCTTTAACGTCGCAGTACCCTTGGTCGCAGAACATGTCGGCGTTTTCCACACTGCATACAGTGTTATTGAACCACTGCTGATTATGTTCTTGATAGATGCATCCGCCGCATAATCAACGGTTGTTCCACCAGATGTCTTGGTCCAACCAAGGAACACCATCTTGGTTTTAACCATAGTACCCTGGGTTGCCGCTGTACATGCTCCGTCATAAGAACATGTCTGTTGTGACACAGATGGCGTACCACTGGTTGCACTGCTGGTGTTATAGTTTATGGTCAATGTATTCACAGTCCATTTCGCATACAGCGTGACCGTTCCATTATAAGTACTGGTCAGGTTCGTTACACTTGCGCCATTTGCATAAGATGTACCTGTACCGTCCGCCTTGGTATTCCAGCCTGCAAACGTCCACCCGGTCAAACTGTACCCGTTTGTTGTCAATGCCTTGGCCGTGCCATATGTATGAGTGCTGTTCGCTGTGCTGCCACTAATTGTGCCAGAAGCACCACTTGGCTTGTTACTGTTATAAGTAACGGTGTATGTATTGGCCGAACACGCCGTACCAGTCGTTGTGGTTGCACCGCCAACACTATACCCCGTTTTACAGGTACAGGATGTCGCAGTTGAAACAGTGTTTGTAGAATTTCCAGGACAGGCCGAACATGCATTTACCTCCGAAGTAGCAATGTCAGACACATCGGTATCAGCCAAGAAATAATTCTCGATACACGATGTGTACATCTTATATGTAGGACACGAATAGCCCGCCGCGAACGCATTGGCGGTAAAAAATACCAAAAATAAACTTGCCAAAAATCCCAGGAAACTGCGCTTTTTTTCCATGACTTCCTCTCTTTTGTAAATAATGGTAGAAAATTTACCGCACCCTACGCAAGGGAAAAATAATATGAATATTTATCAATCATGTATTTTTATGAACATACACAGAAAAATAAGTGGCTATACGGGATTTATAAATAAAAAACCGCCCAGGGGACGGATTTTTAATCTTGGTGGGTTAGGTAGGACTTGAACCCACGACCAAAGCGTTATGAGCGCTCCGCTCTAACCACTGAGCTACTAACCCACAGCACCACATTATATATATTTTACCACCCCACGCAAGCGAAAAATAACACCGCCATACAGAAATGTATTATATTGCTCTTTTGTCATTGCGAGCAAACACCAGTTTGCGTGGCAATCCAGTTTATATATGCAAATATGGAATACATAAAACAGTGGATACCGGCCTGCGCCGGTATGACGGTGCTTAAAGGGATAAAACTAACACGCCGCCGTCACCCCGACGCAGGTCGGGGCCCATTGTGTTCTGACAACTTCTTGCGCTTAATGTTCAAGCAATCGAATTACCCCAGACCACAATGTATCGTCGCGCCGTCGTGGGGCTGAAATGGGGACGCATGTTATTTACAATCATTAACAACGCTGCATTGTTTTTTACGCTTTACCATAAATTGTTTTTATGCAATGATATTCGACATGTCAGATATGGTTCCGATTTTAAATGCGACACAAATGGCGGCGTTTGATGCTATTGAACGTACGCACTCTAATTTATTAATTCTGGGGCCGGCCGGTACAGGTAAATCGACATTTGTAAATTATTTGAAAAGTGCATCGTCCAAGCGCATCGTTTGTGCGTGTCCAACGGCGGTGTCTGCACTGAATGTTGGGGGGCAAACGATACATTCACTGTTCCAGATTCAGCCGCGCGATTTCATAATGCCCGAATTATTAAAATTAAAGGCCAAGCCACGAAATATCTTGGCGGCAACAGATGTGTTGATTATTGATGAAATATCGATGGTTGCGCCTGATTTATTGGATGCAATTGATATTTTGGCGCGCTATGCCCGCCGCAACAACGAACCGTTTGGTGGAATCCAAGTTGTCGCGATTGGCGACCTGTTTCAATTGCCACCGGTAATAACACGCGAAGCGACCCAGTATTATACCGCTGAATACGGTCATCCAAACGCATATTTTTTCGACAGCAACGTTTATCGACGTGCAAACTTTATAAAATATAACTTTGACTTTGTTTATCGTCAAAATGATTTACCATTGCTGGAAAATTTGGTACGCCTGCGCAACAATCAGACAGATGCATTGGATTTCTTTAATGCGTGTCGCATTGATGATGTTGAACGTCGTGCAAATGCGGTCTTGATTACCCCATTCCGCGCGGTCGCAGAACGTATAAACGCAACACGTCTGGCGCAAATCAATTCGCCGACGATTGCATACAATGGTGTCCTGACTGGTAATTTTTCAGAACGTGATGTGCCTGCACCCCTGTGTCTGGAATTAAAGGTTGGTGCATTGGTTGTCTTTGTCAAGAACGGCGACAAATGGCACAACGGATCAATGGGCATCGTGCGCAGCATGTCCACACGCGAAATCGTGGTGCAACTATTATCAGATTCACGCGAAATCGTATCCGTTCGCCCAGAAAAATGGGCCAAGATAGAATATTCACGCGATGAAAACGAACGCCTGATAGAGAACGAGGTCGGCGCATACAAGCAATTCCCACTGAATTTGGGGTACGCAATGACCATACACAAGGCCCAAGGAAAAACACTGGATGCGGTTGTGGTCGATATTTCGCGTGGTGCATTCGCCCATGGTCAGGTCTATGTTGCGCTGTCGCGCACCCGCCGCAGCACAGACATGCATATCGCGGCCCCACTGCGCCCACGCGATGTTATTTTTGATTCCCGCGTTTTGGATTTTGTTGCATCTGACTCTTGATGTCGGCCAGCATCATTTTATAAAACCAATCGCCATTGTGTTTCATTGATTCAAAATCAACCGCTTCACCATGAACCAACGCCGCCACATTCGGAACACCGGTCGTGCGTACAGAATTAATAATCGCATTACGTTCGGCTGCAAACAGTACCTTGCCATCTTCGGTCAAAATGTCTGAATCTGCCAACTTTAACCCTGTGCCATTATGTTCAGATGCCATGTTTTTACTGATTTGAGATACCACGAACAAGTGCGCGTCATTCTGCGAAAAGTATGACGGATAAACATCTTCGGAATGATTATGAATATATTCAGAAAACTGATTTTGTGTATCCATTGTAAAATCGGATGCAGACGCAAATGTCAACGTCGTAAAGTCTGGATTTTCCAGTGGCGCAATCGGACCATGCTGAACTGCGACAACCCGTTGCATAATTGTCCGTATCTGTTTGGCAGGTATCTTCATTTTCTTTAACTCTGCCCTCATCTTGGATTCCAGCATGCGCAACACCGCCCCTCCATGTGAATGCGTATAGAAACGTAAATTCTGGGCCTTTTGCTCAATCTGGGCCACATCGCCAGTGATAATGGGTCGGATAATTATTTCGAACAGACGTTCAATATACAGTGGATTTGGTTCGGTTTCCGCATTATGTTTTGCACGCTTCTCGAACAGTTTTTCGTCGCGATTCAGATTAATTATCTTATGACCGGCGGCACGAAACATCTGGATACGTTCTGTGTAAGTATCTCGTGATCCAAATGTATAATATGTCGCGTATATCTCAGGAACTTGTACGCCTGCATCCACAAAAACTTGTCTGATTTCTTTGATATAATGATTTGCATGTCGGGGCAGGTATGACAAATCGCCACTCAATACAACTATTGTTGGCACATCGGCTGTAATCGCGTCAACCGGCATTACACCGTACGGATGGTCAAACGACTTCGGTACTGCCCGCACCACTGCGGCATCACTGGGGATGTATTGAATATCTGTCGCGTTCATATATCTTTCCTCATCATAATGGCATCAATGCCGTCATAATACTTTGGACGTACACCAATCTGAACAAATCCGTCTTGTTCATACAGCGCACGTGCCGCCACATTATCGGCCGCCACCTCCAAGAATATATGTTTTACACCACGTTTTTTCAAGTCTGCCGCCATAATCCCCAACATTGCCGCCGCAATTCCACTGCGACGCGCATCCGGATGAACACCGATTGTTATAATTTCGGCTTCGTCCAATGTCGCACGCCAAACGATAAAGCCGTTTTGACTGGCGATAATTTCACAACCCGATTTTTGCAAGTCGGCAAAATCATCCGCACCCCATGGTTTGTGCGGGAAACACGTCTGATGAAGTTTTGCTAAATCTTCTAGCATTTTTTATTCTGTTCTGCATAACTTGGGCGCAGGTACATCGGAATCACAGGTTCCAATTTCCCCAATGCAATTTTCTGTTCGACAATTTGTGCCGCTAATTTTAAGTCAAACGGTTTGTGTCCAACGGTACGTGGCCATTCCATCTGCTTTGATTCCAGTTCTTCGATTTCCATCGTCTGTGGTGCCAATCCGTTTGCCGCCACAAAGAAATCCCCACGCCCAGAATCAATTGCCACAAACGCATCAGGTGTTGCCGCCAGATACAATTCAAATAAACTAACACCTACGATTGGAATATTTAATCCCATGGCCAGCCCCTTGGCATACGCAATCCCAAGGCGGATGCCTGTAAAACTTCCTGGGCCAACGACCACACCAATGGCATGAACATCACGCCATGTCGCGCCACATTCTGCGATAAACTTTTCGCATTCCGCGGGCAGGGCGGTTGACTGTTTTTCCACCGACGCATGCCGATGCATATCGCCCAATACAAACTCTAAATCCTTGCCAGATGTATTGATAACTAAAATCATCTTGTTGACCCCTTGATTCCTTGCAAAAAGTCAAACATCATATGTGCCATTGTTCCCATATGATTGTATGTCTGATTTATATGTTTGTCATTTATTTGCACTTGGTATCGTTGCGTTGCAAATAATGTTGATACATTTGGAACATATCGGCGTGCCACAACAACATCATATCGTGCCGATTTTGCAACGATAACGTCGCATTGATAGTTTGGATTTTTATCTGGTTGCATGCCCCGACGAATATCAGTCGTGTTTTTCAATGTGTATTCTTTAACCGCGTTATACAACGCCAACTGGGCATCACCGTCGCCAAATACACACAGTTCTTCAACTTTTTTACCATCTAAAATAATCGGACTTTGTGGTTTCATTTTAGTATGTCCCAAACCCAATCTTCTTGGTAAAACCGGCAGACTTGCGCATTGCCAACAATTCATCAATTTTTTCCGGTGTAAATTCCGTCCGCACATCCGCACAGTCGTTTTCCAGCAATGAACGTCGTAACACCGCCGTCAATTCACGTTGTACTTCGCGAACGCCTTGTTCTGCGGTATACTTTTGAATCAAATGCCGAATTGCATCATCTGACATAACAATATTGTCCAACATCCAGCCTGTATTCTGGGCTGCGCGTCCAATCAAATGCTCGCGCGCGATTTTAATTTTTTCATCCACAGAATAGGCCGGTATTTCAATAATTTCCATACGATCTTTCAGTGCGTTCGACAAATTCAAACTGTTTGCCGTTGCAATAAACATCACATTCGACAAATCAAAGTCTACTTCCAAATAATGATCGCGAAACGTCTTGTTCTGTTCAGGATCTAAAATTTCCAGCAACGCCGCCTCGGGATCGCCACGCCAATCACGTCCCATCTTGTCAATTTCATCCAACACAATTACCGGATTATTGGTCTTACAGCGCTTCAAGGCATCCATAATCCGTCCCGTCTGCGCACCAATATATGTTTTACGATGTCCACGAAAATGCGCTTCGTCCGAAATTCCACCCAACGAAATCCGCTGATACTTACGTCCCAATGCCTGTGCAATAGACTTGCCCAGCGATGTTTTACCAACGCCTGGGGCGCCAACGAAACACAAAATCGTTCCTTGATTAGATTTGGTCTTTTTCATAACTGCAATATGTTCCAGTATTCTTTCCTTGACCGCATCCATCCCCGAATGTTCACTGTCCAGAACTTCGCGTGCGTGTTTCAAATCAATTGGTACGCTGTCCGATTTGCCCCATGGCATCGCCAACAGTTCATCCAAATATGTTTTCAGCAATCCGCCTTCGTTTGACATCGGCGACATAGAACGCATGCGTTTCCACTCGCTCATTGCCTTTTCTTTGGCATCTGCCGGCATCGCAGATTTCAATATTTTTTTGCGAATATTGGCGGTATCAACTTCGCCGTCATCTTCGCCCATTTCTTTCTGCAACGCACGCATTTTTTCTTGCAAAATCGCTTCGCGCCGACCGCTTTCCATTTGCTGATGAATGCGACGATTGATCGACTCTTCAATCTTTGCTGTTTCCAGCATCAATTTAACTTCTTCCAACAGAATATTCAGTTTTTCGGCCCAACTGGTCGCCGCCAGAACCTTGACCGCAACATCCGTATTCACATCGGCTGTCTGAACCACAGAATCTACAAATGCGGGCAGGGGATAGTTTGCTACAACGTTGCGCAATTTATCCGTCTTGAATTTGCGTGTTGCCAACGCCAAAGATTGCATATTATCGGCCAACAAATCACGCAGCACCAGCGTACGTTCCGCGTTCATATCATCGGCAATCTTTATTGGTTCTACGTTTGCGGTAAATATGCCGTCATTTATTTCAATGTCGCGCAGTGATACCGCCCCCGTTGTTCGTACCAACAGATGAATTGCCCCATCTGGCATACTTAACACCTGAACAACTTCGCCGATTGTACCAACGGTATAGATGTCATCTGTACTGGTTGGATACGCCCACGTATGCTGTGGCACAAAAACCAACTGCTGATGCCCCGCCTTGGCGGCCGTTTTTATACAAGAAACAGACATTTGATTGTCAACCAAGACCGGCACTGTCAGTTCTGGCGACACAACCAAATCACGAAAAGGTAAAATATAATTTTTCATAACGTGATAAATATAATATATTTTATGAAATTTTCAAGACGAATAAAAAGAAACACATATTAAAAAATCCCCCAAACGGGGGATTTGGATTTAGTCATCAATCGCGCTGTATTCACAGAACCCTTCGTTCGTATCGCAACGAGAGATTGTTCCTTCGCTGATGAAATATCCCTGTTCATGCAAACACGCAGGGCATACTTTTGGTGCTTCTGTACCAATGTGCCACATACCACAATTTGTGCAACGCCACATAACGATTTTGTCCTGCTTGAACAAAGTGCCGTCTTCCAACGCTTCGATTAATGCGCGGAAACGTGATTCGTGATAACGTTCCGCATAGCCGATATTCTTCAAGATTTCTGCGATTGCAGGGAACCCTTCTTGTGCAGCAATCTGTGCAAACTTTGGATACATTTCTGTGTTTTCTTCATGTTCGCCATAGGCCGCCGCCTGCAGATTTTCCAATGTTGTGCCGACTTTGCCTGCTGGGAAAGACGCTGTAATTTCTAAATCGCCACCTTCCAAGAATTTAAACAAACGCGATGCGTGTTCTTTTTCCTGATCTGCTGTTTCTAAAAAGATTTTAGAAATCGCCTGAAACCCTTCTTTCTTTGCCTGCGATGCGAAAAAAGTATAACGATTACGCGCCTGTGATTCGCCCGCAAACGCAATCAACAGATTTTTTTCTGTCTGTGTACCTTTCAATGATACCATGGTGTACTTCTCCTTCTTTGTTTTGTTCGTGAAAAAATCTTAACAGAGAATGCCGCAAAATGCAAAAATTTATTTTTGTTTTTTGTTTTGTGTGTTCTTGCACGCGACACTGTGAATCAGATCCATATATTCATCGTACAGTTTTATGCCCAAAAACGCACGTGCCTGTTCGATTGTCGGCCCATACGCCCAATATGTCCCTTTGTCGGTGGCATATTTCGCCACGATATACTGATTGCTGCTCATAATATACTTGCCATAGCAGTTTTCAGACACCAACGATGCACGATAAAATTCAAAGTGATTTTTCTCTTTAAGTGGTAATTTTTCGCCCAGCACGAACATACGATCGCGCACAATCTGAATTTCAGACATAAACGGATTTTGCACACGCCATGCACCACCAATAAACTCAACCTGCCATGGTTCCAACTTTGCTAGCGGCACAACGCGTCCATCAGATGCATACGCAACGCCACCTGCATCACATGCGCGATAAAAATCTTCACATTTCGTCTCGATGGTCTTATGTGTCGCTAAACTATTTTTCAACACGCTCATTTTCTTCTACCCCCAAGAACTTTTTTTCTATGGCGGCAACCAACTCCGTAATTCCTACTCTCCCTGCTGCACTGATGGTTAATATTTCAGGTTTCTTTTTGCGTCCAAAAGACTTCTTGAACGCGGTCATTTTTTCTTTCAACATGGTCTCGTCAATGGCATCAATTTTATTGATGACGACCATTTCTGGTTTAGAAATCAAATCCCAAAGTCTTAATAATTCCTGTTTTAATCTCGCCATATTTATTCTCCTAACTAAGAACTAAAATTATCTTAATTCTTCTTTATTATTT
>JAFTNY010000040.1 GCA_017451625.1 Alphaproteobacteria bacterium | reverse complement strand
TCCCCGCCATACGAATCCATTTCGTGTCGAATGGCCTTGTATCGTGCGCCCCAGTCGTCTTCGGTCCCATCAATAACATGTAAAATCATTTTTGTGCGTTCTGCATGTCCCAAGAATTGATCGCCCAGTCCAACGCCCGTATGCGCCCCTTCAATCAGCCCTGGCAAATCCACCAAAACAAATTCACGATCGTGTGCGTACATAACACCCAACTGTGGGTTCAATGTTGTAAATGGATAGTTTGCAATCTTTGGACGTGCCGCCGTCACCGCCGACAACAGTGTTGATTTTCCTGCATTTGGGAATCCAACCAACCCAATATCTGCAATCAATTTCAATCGCAACACAACCGTACGTTCTTCGCCGGCCAATCCGTCGTTTGCCTGTTTAGGCGCGCGATTTGTTGGGCTTTTAAAATGCAAATTCCCCCAACCACCATTGCCACCACGTGCCGCACGATATTCCATACCGTCTTCATTCAGGTCGGCATATTCAATTTCTTCGTTTTCGGATAAAATGACTGTCCCAGTTGGCACCGGCAATACTAACGTTTCGCCCGATGCGCCTGTACGCATCTTGCCCATGCCATTTTCACCACGTTGCGCGGCAAACTTGGTCTTGTATCGATAATCTATCAGGGTGTTCACATTTGGTACCGCCACAAAGACCACGTCGCCACCGCGTCCGCCGTCGCCACCGTTTGGCCCCCCAAATTCGATATATTTTTCACGACGAAAACTGGCGCTGCCGTTGCCGCCGTCGCCTGCCTTGATATGAATCTTTGCCTTGTCTAAAAACTTCATTTTCTTTTGCCTTTACTGTCATTATAATCTAAAAACTTGCAATTTCCAGTCTAAAAGACTATAATATTCAACGCTGCGTTGCAGTGATGATTCTGAATCCGTTGTGCAATAGTCATTTTGGACTGGGGGGCGGTACCCCACAGCTCCACCATCTGATGCGATTGCGTGTCGCATTTGATTATGGGGCTGACATAGATTCGACAGGTGATGAAAGACAAATTGGTTGAATCCGACATGGTGTCGTTAAAAGCCAACTAAAAACTGAATGGCGATAGAATCGCTGCGAACGACAACGTTCGCCTTGCAATGGCTGCCTAACATGGCGTTGAGTACGGTTGGCGATTGTTGACTGTATTCGTTTTAGTTATTGCGGGGTCTGTCGGGTACCTGGCACCAGAAACCCGACATTATATGTCTTATATTTAGCAAGGAAGGACGATAAAATGTTTGGAAAAGTAAAAAAAATATTCTTCACAGGCGTATTTGGTATCCTGTATGTGTCATTTGTTGCCCAGTTAGTATATGTCTTGGGTTGGGTTGCCGGCATTGAAAACAAATTGATGATGTTGGGTCTGTTGACACTGGAATGGATGATTTTGATTGCAGCACGCTATTTGTCCAAGCGTTCCAGCAACAACGCACAGCACAGCACTGGCTTTCGCCGTCGTTAAGTGAAAACAAATCAAAAGACCCGCCGTTCGGCGGGTTTTTATTTCTCTAAATCATCCAAAATTCTGTCCAACATCCGCATAGAACTGTTCACGCAACCCCGACCAGCCCAATGTAACAATTCCTGTCCTGACACATTGTCTACCACAGACAGATTAAAGTTTAGCCACCAAAAACCATTTAGCGAACACCAAATTGGACGAAATTTGCTGGCTGATTCTGAAATTCCAACAATATATCGCGCCTTACCAACAGACGTTTCTGATATTTTTGATTCTTTGCCTTCTGCCGTTATATATGTCGTAGAAATCGTTGCGCGCTTGTGTCCAACTGTCAACTTATACCCACGTTGTTCCATATGTTCTTTTGCCCCAAGGTGCATCAAAGAACCGCCGGAATCAACAAACACCACCTCATTTGTATCCAGTGTATTTGGCTTGATATAGACACTGTTGCATCCGGTTTGTGTCAAAACAACCCCAACCATTAACAATAAAATCTTACGCATAACTTATCTCCACAGTTTTTTTTCACAATCAGTGTAGTCAAAAATCATCCGCCAAAACAAGAAAATAATATCGGGCAGAATTACACTAAAAACCGTTTGCCAAACGGAATTAATTCCGCTATGGTTTTATTGACGCCTTCATGGGAATGGGGGTGTCAGGGACGTAAGAAATCCCATACGAAAGATGGCATTGAACCGTCAGTGTCAGTTATCCACACAACGCATTTTTGATTGTGCGTTGTGTTCCCCGTTATTTGTCGGGGGGCTGATGGTTATACAACAGGGCGTCCGCTCAAAGACTATCAGGGTCATTTCTTTCGTATGATTTTCTTAACTCCCCGACCACAAAATCCTGTGGTCGTTCTTTATTATCTAATGCAAAAAGGGCAAGAAATGGAAAGGTTAATGATAATATACTTTCGGCTAAAACGTGCTGTATTACACATCGCGGATCTGTTTATCCCGACCAAAATTGCCAAGAAAAATTTCGTTTCATGGGCAACATTTCCACGTTTCTGTTTAAAGCCCAACAAAACGGCATATAATAAAACAATAAATATCGCCTTTTGCTTCAATGAACGGTATGTTCCACTTGCCTTGACAGCAATTTCTTCATTATTAGAGAATTCACCGGCATGCAAATATGACATTTATTGTGTAACGGATATAACAAAACAATCACAAACCAAGTTCGCAAAATACATTTCTGCACAATATTCCAATGGTAATGTAATATTCTTAAAGCCGAACCACGACTACGACACAGCCCACTGTGGACACTGGCCACGTGCAATATGGTGGCGTTGTATGTTGCCAAAATTATTGCCTGATACAGTGGACCGTATTATTTATACCGACGTAGACACATTATTTGTGCGCGACTTGCGCGAAGCAAATGATTTCGACCTAGGCGATAATTTATTGGCCGGATGCTTTGACAGCCCCACATACATCAACAGTGGATTTCTGATAATGAATATTGCT
>JAFTNY010000039.1 GCA_017451625.1 Alphaproteobacteria bacterium | reverse complement strand
GCATGGGCTTGGACGCCCCATGGGGACGGATTATTGCCATTGCATACGCCGATAAAACAAAAGGATTACTGAATGTCAAAGAAAATATATGTGGACGCTGTCCACCCCGAGGAAACACGTGTTGTAGTGGTTGACCCTGCAACGAATCGTGTTTCTGATTTTGACGTTGAAACAACAACCAAGCCCCAGATTAAGGGAAATATCTATCTGGCCAAGGTTATTCGCGTCGAACCATCTTTGCAGGCGGCATTTGTTGATTATGGTTCTGGTAAAAACGGCTTTTTGCCATTTTCGGAAATTCATCCAGACTATTATCAGGTCTCTCCGGAACAAAAGAAAAAGTTGCTGGAATTGGCACACGCCAATATCGTCGAAGACGATGATGACCCAAATGACGAAGAAGACGAAGTCGCAGAATACGACGACCACAGTGCCGGCGAAGATAACAAAGAATTTGCAAAACGTGCGCGTGAATTTAAGATTCAGGACGTAATTAAACCAAAGCAAATATTGCTGGTCCAAGGTGTCAAAGAAGAACGCGGTCAAAAGGGCGCATCAATGACAACATATCTGTCATTGGCGGGTCGTTTTGCGGTTTTGATGCCCAACTCGCGCAAGCGCAACAGTTATGGTATTTCGAAAAAGATTTCTGATAAATCCGAACGTGCCAGATTGCGTGAAATACTGCATGAACTGAAAATCCCCAAGGGAATGACGGTTGTTTTGCGTACTGCGGCAATGGGTGCACCCGCCACTGATATTGCGGCGGACTATGATTATTTGGTGAATTTGTAGAATGAAATCCGCAAAACGACCTTGACATCGGTTGCGCCTGTCACGATTCACACCGAAGATTCGTTGTTGCGTCGTGTTGTGCGCGACTTCCTCAGCGACAAAGACGATGTCTTGATTGTCCAAGGCGAAGAAGCATTTGATGCCGCCAAACAGCATTTTGTTCAAATGTATGGTCGTGCCCCACGCAAACAGTTGGTTCACTACAAAGATGCCGGTGTTCCACTAATGGTCAAGGCCGGTGTTGAAAAACAACTCGAAGGTCTGCATGGTCCATACGTGTCCTTGCCATCGGGTGGTTCATTGGTTATTAACCAGACCGAAGCAATGGTGACCATTGACGTTAATTCGTCGCGTGCGATCAAAGAAAAGGACATCGAACAAACGGCACTGAACACGAATTTAGAGGCCGCCGAAGAAATCGCCCTGCAACTGCGTCTGCGCGATTTGGCCGGTATTGTTGCGATTGACTTTATCGACATGGAAGAAGAAAAGAATAATCGCAAACTGGAACTAAAAATGCGCGAGGTTATGAAGCGCGATCGCGCACGCACACAGGTTGCCAAGATTAACAACTTTGGTGTTCTGATGTTGTCGCGTCAACGCCTGCGCAGCAGTTTTATGGAATCTTCGTATGTTGCGTGCCCACATTGTATGGGGGCAGGGGTTGTTCCATCAATCCAGACGGCGGCGATTATTTTGTTCCGCCATCTGCAGGAAAAATTACTGGCAAAGTCGGCCCAGAAAATCATTATGACTGTTCCGACAGACGTTGCTGTGTACTTGTTAAATCACAAGCGCGCAGAACTGGCCGAAATGGAATCGAAATTCGAAACCGAAATTGTGATTGTTGGCGATGACAGTCTGATGAACATCGATCAGTATTCGATTCAGCGTGTCGCCCCAGAACAGAACAAGACCGAAGATTTATTGGGGGCCTTTGCGCCATCGACAGATGCAAAAAAGAAAAACGCCCAGCATACAGAAGCCAAGCGTACCACCGTATCTGCCCAGCGTCGCAAACGCAAAAAGCAACCCCAGAAAAAAACGTTCTGGCAAAAACTGGTCAGTTAATAAAAACACCCACAATGTGGGTGTTTTTTTTCTGCATACTTAAAGAAATAAAACTTAACCACCGTCGTCATCCCCGCGCAGGCGGGGATCCATTGCGTTCTGGCTGCTTCTTGTACTGGACCCTTACACACCCTTGTCATCGCGGCGGCGTAGCCGCGGCAATCCAGTCTGTGAATACAAAAAAGAATACATAAAACATTGGATACCGGCCTGCGCCGGTATGACGGTGCTTAAAGAGATAAAAAATTAAAAAAACTTGTCATTCCCGCGCAGGCGGGGGTAGGGACTATAAAAATAAAAAAGACCACCTCCCGCCTGCGGCGTACTCCTCCACCGGAGGAGAACCCGCTTATGTGCTTAAGAGATAAAAACTTACACACCGTCGTCATCCCCGCGACGGCGGGGATCCATTGTGTTCTGGTTGCTTCCTGCGCTTGACGCCTACACACCCTTGTCATCGCGGCGGCGCAGCCGCGGCAATCCAGTCTGTAAATACAAATAAGGAATACATGAAACTGGATTGCCACGCAAACTGGCGTTTGCTCGCAATGACAAAGGAAAGAATAAAAAATCCCGCCGCCCGAAAAGTGGGGGCAATTTTATGTATTTCTAAAATACACAAAAAACAACCTAATACTATGAAAATACAATAAAAAAGTGGGGCGTTTTGTGCCGAATCCAAACGGTGGTTTGTGTTCAACTTACCTGATGGGTATTTTAGCGTATTTTTCCGCGCACTGTCAATCTGATTTTGCGCCGAATCCAAAGGACCGTTTTCCCATGTCCTATGGTTCGGCGGTGTTTTTAATCAGGGGGGTATGACAAATGCAACAAAACAACGGAATTTTCTTGTGTAAGAACATTGCTCGGAAAATTCACCACTTTTTTTGCTCTTTTACACTTGTTTTGTTGTTGTGTCTGACCCCCGCCTATTCTGCGGGCTATACATGTTCAACAACCAAGACATATACGTCGTGTAACGCGAATTACTATCTGTCCAGTGGGACCTGTACGGCATGTCCGTCCAGTTATCCGTATTCCGCAGGTGGTACGGGCGGTATTTCATCGTGTTATAAAAACGCGACCAAGACTGGTTCGCAATTAGACCCAAGTTTGCCGACCGGTTGTGCAGCACAAAGTACAACGGCCTGTACTCCAGGGACATGTACGTACAAGGATTATTATAGCGGCACAGACGGTACATGTACACCGACCAATTGTACCAAGACGCACAGTGCGTGTACGTCGGCCAGTGCAAATTATTATTTGGCCAGTGGTGTAGCAAAGACTTGTTCTTCATACAGTTCGTCATACCCATCATCGGCGGGTGGTAATATAACATCTTCGTCGTGTTATGGTTCGTTCAGCAAGTCTGGTTCACAGAACGCGTGTTCACAACCAGCGAACAGTGTGTCGTATTCGTGTAATACATGTACCCCTGGGACATGCTCTTATACCAAGTATGCCAGTGGCACAATAAAAACAGACTGCTCGCCGTCTAACTGTAATCAAACGGTAAAGTCTGCGACGTGTAAAGCGAACTACTATGGTACGACATCGTGT
>JAFTNY010000038.1 GCA_017451625.1 Alphaproteobacteria bacterium | reverse complement strand
TGATAACACATTTTATTCTGTGATGGATCCGGCGTATGCACCTGCGGGTAAATTGACGGGGATTTCTGACATCTATGCATACCATAACGGTGGCACAACGGAACAGTTGGCATTTATGTTAGAAGGGGGCTTGACCACAGAACTCGAAGGTGGCATAAAAATGGATTTCTTTGTCCGCTATGCCAACTTGGGCAAGGTTAAAACATCGGGCAGTATTGTCATGTCGCAAATCGAATGGTTGGGCGACGGTGCCGGTGGTGAATACGAAGCCCCATATGACAGTGTATTTCACTATACCAACTGGTACGAAAGTGGCCGTCTGGGGATGGTTGACGTTGGTCTTCGTTTAAGATTACAGTTCTAAATTACCCACGCAGACAAAGGGGGGATGGGTTTATCATGAACAAATATTTTCTATTATGTGTTCCATTTTCCTTGGGGCTGATGCCATATACGGCCGATGCCGCCATTCGTGTTGGTAATTTATCGCGCAACAATGCACAGGCGTATCAACAGGTAAACGAATTACGGTACAATGCCGCCAATGCAAATGCCGTCGCGGCGGCTGCGGCGGTGCCGGCCGAACTGCCAATAAACGTTGCAAATACCGAATTGGCTGAACAAATAAAATCTGGTGATACGAACGCAAAAATTGGTGTGTCTGAATTGGAACGCTGTTCCATGATTTATCCGAACGGTGAATTTGCATGGGCGCGCCCAACACTGGGCGCGGGAACAGGCGGTGCATCAACATGTGTTGCGGTGGTTGAATTGCGTGCGGTTGGTGCCGGAATAAATGGGTCTGATGCGATATTGGCGCGCGCAAATTTGGCGGCGGGCGACGGTGCAAAGTGCAATATTGATGATTTTCCACAGGCGACTTGGCTGCCTGCGGCGGGTGAAATTGAATTTCCTGCGGATCGTGAACCAACAATAGACGATGTTAAACGCGTCATGAATCGCGAACAGAAACAAGATGCCGGACTCAAGATTGCCGCCGGCGCGGTAATTGGTGGTTTGGGTGGCAATATCGCCGGCAAGAACGAGGTTGGACACGACGGCCTGCTGGGTGGTGGCAAGGCCAAGACCCAAAGTACAATTATTGGGGCGGTATCTGGCGCGGCCCTGATGGCGGGCAATGCCTATGCCGGCAAGGTTGGCGGTGATGTAATCCTGTCAACTGGGGTAAATGCGGCGGCCGGTGGCGTTATGGGCAATATGGTGGCCAGTGGTGATTCCGTTATCCGTATTGAAAATTGTGAAATTGATGGACTGTCTACCAAATGCCTGTGGGGTATGTTGGTCGAAGAACAAAGTTTGGGCAACAAAACTGCATTTTATAATATTGTAAATGAAACGACGGTTCTATGCGACAGTGGTTTGGGTGGTGAATATACCGGCTGTACGCCTGTGGAATTGGTGTCTATTACATTAGATGCATACAGTGGCGAAACAGTGAACGGTCACCCCATCACACTGGACGAAATTGCCAGTCGCGGTTTTGACAAGATTGATAACGTCCCCACCAACACATTTTATTACAAAGACGGCAAAATAACCCAGTCTGGGGATGGTGATAAATACGCAAAAATCAGCACTGCATCCCGCGCCGGTAAAAAGCAACCGGCCATGATTGCCGGTGTAGTTGATAAAACATTTGGCTATAAACGTTCTGACTGGAATAAACTGCGGTCCGAAATAAGTTCCGCCAACAAGAAAATATACGGTCGCAGTGCTCAGGGCAAACCATTTGAACTGACCGCCGATGAAAACTACAGCATAAACAGTTTTTATCCCATGTACATTGATGCCGGCGACGGTGGCATAATTGATTTAGGCAACAAAGCGCGTTTGAAAAGCACCTTGACCGGTGCCGGCATCGGTGGTGCAATGGGGGCATTTGTTGGATACCAAGGCGCACAGACAGATATTGAAAATCGCTGGGTGGCCGAAGTTATGGCATACAAAGACAGTTTACAAAAAGTATACTGTGCCACCGGCAATCGATTCTTGTCCCAGTACAATGATATGATAATAATTCCGAATATGTCTGAATAAAAAATCCCGCCATTTGGCGGGTTTTCTTATGCGGCGTTTTGATATTTTTGACCAATTATCCAGATTTTCAGTTTCTGTTGCATGACCAACTTGGCCTGTGCGCTTTGTTGTTCCAAACGCTGCTTGGCCGCGTTGAATGCCGCGCGATTGTCTGGCTTGGGTGCCGTCTGTGGGACCGGTGTACGTGCCACCGCCGGTTTTTCCATCTGGCGTGGCAAATTGGTCTGTGCCACCACCGGTTTTGCAACCGACGTTTTTTGTATCGGTTGCGCTTGTTTGGTCTGTGCCGCCGCCAATTCTTCGACACGTTCATTATATCGTGCTAATATCAGATTTATTTTATCCATGGCGGCCTGAATCATTTTAGAACCATGCGCACGCAGTTGTTTTATTTTGTCGTCGTTGGGGTTAATTGTGTTTTCGCGCGCGCTGTGCATCATTATAACACGCGACCATTGTTTTTTATGTCCTGCATATGTATTTGCCAGATGTTTTGCCGCTGGATTTTTGCCACCCTTGCTTTCGATAAACGACCCGCATTGCCCCAGTGCGGTTTGCCACGCCCGCCCCAGTGAATATTTGTTTGTCCAGTTTACCAATGCAAACCCAGCAAACATTTGCAGGTATGCCTTTGCAATTTCTTGTCTGTCCGCAGGTGCCACGATTTTTGCAATCTGATTATCCACCTGAATAACGAATTTTTGTTGAATTTGTGCGATGTTTTGTTGTGCCTGCATGGGTGCCCCCTTTGGTTAAAACGACAGTGTTAATCCCCACATCAAATATAGATAGTGCTGGCCGTATAACTTTTCAAGTGCTGCATGTCAAGAAAAAAGATTTTTTGACATACCTGTCAATATAGGTAAAAATACTTATGTTCATATCACAAAAACATACTGTTGCCAATAATGGGCGGTGTGGATATGAACCCGCATCTTGCCAATAATGGGGGTGTGGCATTTCATCGAGAACTAAGGAGTTAAACAGATGAAAAAAACTATCAGTGCAGCAGTTGCGTTGTCGATTTTCGCGGCACCTGCGATTGCGGCCAATTTGGAAAACCCACTGTACATGCCAAAGCAGGGCGCAGTGTATTCCAAAACATCTGCGGGTGTTATGTACAAAATCGCAGATGATTCAGACGCACATGTTAAAAAGAATCATGATGGCGCAACAGAATTTCCGATCTGGCGTGTTCACGAAGAATTGGGATACGGTATTTTGGATAATTTGGAATTGTACGGCAAATTCGGATATACCCACGACGGCGACATTGACCGCAAGGGGATGCATCTGGGCCGCGCAGGTCTGAAATATCGTGCAATCGACACAGATTCAGGTTTTGTATGGGATTTGTATGCCGATGCCCAGTTGGGTGGTATCAGCGAAATGTCTGGTGCCTATGACTTGGTAAAAGGTTTTACATATGACAACTATTCAAATGGTCGCTGGGGCTTCCATGTTGGGACACAGGTTGGTCGCACTTGGTCCAAGTTCAGCGCAGCAGGGTTCGTCGAAGCGTTGCGTACATTCGGCAACGATAATAACACAATCGATGTTTCTGCTGTTCCTATTCCAGGGTTGCCGGATGAAATCTCGGTTGATCTGAAATCGACAACAGAAATCAATGCTGGTTTGAAAATGTTCTATCAGATGGACGATCGTTGGTCATTCGGCGGTGGCTTGACATACAAACATCACTCGGACAACGGCGTAGAAAGTGTTGCAACGGATTTAAGTGCGACAACAATGGCGTATCTGCAAGGATCTGGATTCCTGAAAATGGTCGAAGATATGGAAGACGGGTTTGACGAATATATCTTGAACCTGACTGCGGCATATCAGATGACAGACACAATGCAGGTTGCCGTATACGGTGAATATACATTTGACGATGCACACGCACAATCGCAGAATGGCACAGATGTCAAGGCCGAATTGGGTGTTCGTCTGAATGTTCAGTTCTAATATTTAGAACAAAACAAAAATAAACTAACATATATTGGACAAAAGTCCCGCCATTTGGCGGGATTTTTTTTCACTTGAATACTGTCATATACCAAAAGATTCTGGGGTATGATATATTGTTGGTATGCCAGACGAAGTGCAATATTTTCTAACCCAATCCGGCGATGGTTTCGATGCCATCAGCCATGGTCAAAAAGTCGGTGAAATAACATTTGTTCGCGTTGGCGCGGACAAATTGATAATCGACTATACCGGTGTTGACCCCGACTTTCGACATCGCCACATTGGATTGGCCTTGGTTCGCAGTGTCGCAAACATGGCGCGCAGCCAACATCGATATGTTATAACGCTGTGCCCGTTTGCACGTGCAATGTTTAACAGATACCCCGAATTTGATGATATACGATTAATGAACGCCCACTAAAAAAATCATTGCGCGCCCACACGAATTTTTACTAACATTACGCAATGTAATTATTCACAGGGGGATGGACATATGCGCAAATTATCACGTGGCACGCTAATTTTCTTAATATTTTTAAACGGTTATGTCAGTTTGTCTTTGGAATTGGCGGTGTTGCGTCAACTGTCATTTTATGTTGGTTCCAGTGCAGTTATAACCAGTATTATTATGGCGATATTCTTAGGCTTCATGTCGCTGGGGTATTTTATCGGTGAATCCCAGAAAATAAATGATGCCAAGATTCGCAATATTTTAAATATCAGTTTCTTGGTCATTGCCGGTTTATCTGTATGCGCGGCATCATTCCCACTGATTACCCAATATTTTACATGGATGTACACAGGGGGTATTACATCTGGGGTTTTGCAAACGTTCTTTTATTCGTTAATCTTTTTGTCTGTTGGGCCATTTTTATTTGGTTTGAACACGACACTGTTGTCGCGCGTTTTGCATTCTTATAATTCAAACTGCACCGGCAATATTATGGCGTGGGACACGATTGGTTCGGTTTTGGGGTCAATGGCGACGACACTGTTGTTGATGCCATTTGTTGGGGTGAATTACACTGTTGTTCTGATTACTGTTTTATCAGTGGTTGGGGCGTTAATTTTGCGTCGTCGTTGGTGGGTGTGGGCAATTTGTGCGATTGTTTTGATTGCGTCTGCCTTTATCAACAGTAATTCATATCAAAAACAGCGTTTTGGTATTTTGGTAAATAATGCAAATTCTACAATATCTGTATCTGATTATGCGAACATTCGTGTGCTGTACATGAATGGTCTGCCGATGTCGGTGTATTACACAGACAGTGGCCGTCCCGCAGATTACATTAATTATTTGAACGATGTATTTATTTATAACATGCCCATCAGTCGCACACATAAAATCTTGGTCTTGGGGGCAGGGGGCTTTACATTGGGACTGCGCGACACCTATAACGAATATACATTTGTTGATATAGAACATACTTTAAAAGATGTTTCTGAAAAACATTTCTTGAAACAGCCATTAACCCCGAACAAGCATTTTGTTGTCGCAGATGCCAGCCAGTTTTTAAAGAACACAGACCAAGAATATGACTTTATCTTGCTGGACGTGTATTCAAATTCATATCAGGTTCCAGAAAGCATGATAACGGCTGAATTTATGGAACGTCTGCGCGCACGCGTTGCGCCAAACGGCATAATTGCCATGAATATGATTGTGTCGCCAAACTTTGACGATAAATACTCGCGTGTTTTTGACAACACATTTCATACAGTATTCCCATACAACACAACGCGACATGTTATTGGTGGATACAATCCATGGTTGCGTCCGTCAATGGGGACAAATGTAATCTATTTGTTCTTTAATACAGAAAACGACGGCCGTATTTATACAATAAATAAAACGCCGGTAATATATGATCGATAAAAAATGGGGCGCCGCCCCATTTTTTATTGTTGTGATTGCGCCAGATTTTGCGCCACAAATTCCCAGTTGACCAAGTTATCCAAAAACGAATCAATAAAATCCGCACGTCTGTTTTTATAGTCCAGATAGTATGCGTGTTCCCACACGTCTAAATTCAGTATTGGTGTCATATCATGTGCGATTGGTGTGTCTGCATTTCCTGTGTTTATAATTTTCAGTGTTTCGCCATCGCGCACCAGCCATGTATAGCCACTGCCGAACAGTGATGTTGCCGCCGACTTAAACTGTTGTTTAAAGTTTTCTGCACTGCCAAAACTGTCGATAATTTCTTGGGGGATTTCTGCAGTGCATTTTGGACACATCCCGCGAAAGAAAAAGTCGTGATTATACACCTGTGCGGCATTGTTAAATATTTTCTGCTGGTCCGGTCTGCCGGCTGTGTCTTGGATTATTTGTGTCAAAGACACCGTTTCATATGGCGTATCTTGAATCAGTTTGTTCAGATTGTCGATATACGTTGCAACATGCTTGCCATAATGTGTTTCGATGGTTTCTTGCGATATGTATGGGGCCAATGCGTCTGTTGTGTACGGCAATGGATATTGTGCCAATGTAAACATCTATTTTTTCTCCCTTGGTGTGTTGTTCTTGTGTTGTCATGATGCGTGCAGATTTATCATTTATCAACAGGAAAATTTTATTAAAAACTGCTTGCATGTATCGTGAAATATTTTCTATAATCCAACCATCGAAAGGAGTAAACATGAAAAAATTATCATTCTTATCTGCAATCTTGGGTTTAACATTTGCTGGGGCGGCATCTGCGGCGGATATTACTGTGTATTATTCTCCAACATGCCCACACTGCCATCATGCACGTGAATTTATTGCCAGCACACTGGTATACGAATACCCAGAATTGAAAGTAACCGAAGTCAATGTTATGGACGAAGCAAATTTGCCAATGTTCCAAGAAACATTGAAAAAATGTGAATTTGAATCTGGTGGCGTTCCAGTTATCGTTGTTGGCGACAAATGCGAACAGGGTTATGCAGACTTTATGCAGGACACATTGCGCCAGCATGTTGAAGTTGACCTGAACGACGAACAGAAAGCGGTGGCGGCTGCCAACAAACAGGCAATGTCCGAAGACGCTGAAAAGTTCAAAGCAGAACACGCAGATCGTGCAAATGCGATTTCTGAATACAACGCTGCAGCAGTTGCGGCCGAAGAAGTCGAAAAAAAAAGTGAAGGCGGCAATGTGATTTGGTTCTGGGGTCTGTTGATTGTTTTGGTTGCCGGCTTGGGCTATGTTTTGGTTCGCAAGGACAAAAAGAAATAATCGGTTGTACATTGGTCTAAATCGGAACAAATATGTTTGATTTAACAACACTTGATTATATTTATGTGGGCGTCATATTGGCGTCCACTATTTGGGCAACAATTCGTGGTGGTGTTTACGAAACAATCGCAACATTGTCATGGGTTGTTGCTGCGATTTCTGCGCGCTTTGCATCCCCTTGGTTGGATAAACTGTTGCAGTCATGGTTTGATTTATCTGAATCAACGGTTGGAACACTGGTTGCGTCGTACTTTATTGTATTCTTTGCAATTTTGTTATTGGTCGGATTTTTGAATCAGAAATTACGCGATAAAATCCAAGACAGCATTATGAATGTCACCGACAAAACACTGGGGGTAATTTTTGGAATTATTCGCGGTATTGTTGTTATGGGGATTTTCTATTGGGGGGCGTTGTGGTACTATTCAGACACACCGTTCTTGCCGAATTGGCTGGCCCAGTCGCGTACCCGTCCGATAATGCAAATAACCGCCGTAAAACTGGACGACTGGTTCTTCCCAGGGCCTGAAAATCGTCTGTTGGCGCGTGATATGGCGGGTACCCACGAAGCAATAGAGATTTACAAGAATTTGATAAATCCTGCAATCGCAGATAAATCGGCAGCTGAATCTGATGACGCATCACAGACCGCAACGGTTAAACCTGCGGATGAAACGGGTTATAAATCATCGGAACGTGCCGCATTGGAAAATCAGTTGTTGCAGATTGAAACCGTTGCGCGTGCCGTCGAAGAACGCGAAGCGGCCGCAAACGCAGAAACGGATTCGCCATCACAGGGCGAAACAAACGAATAAGAAAACCGCCAATTGGCGGTTTTTTATTAGTCCTGAAATCCAATACGACGCGCACATTTAATATTCTTGGCCGCCATTTCTGATTCCAGCATCTTGATAATTTCCGCGGCATCTGTTATTCCCAACACCTTGGATTTTTGTTGCACAACGACAAAGTCCGCAGGCGACATATGTGTCAGGTGTCGAATATCACCATCGGCAGGTGTCATATCAAAGAATTTTTCAAATGCCCGACTTACCTGATTTGGGGTCATATATTCATATTTGATTTTGAACAAGAACCGACGCAATGATGCAGAATCAATATCACTCATCAGATTGGTTGTACAAATAAATGGTACGGTTGCGGCCTCCATCTGGGTCAGCATTTCGTTTGTTGCCGAAACTTCCCATCCGGCGTTCGCCTTGGTGCGATCGCGCAGGAAACTGTCTGCCTCGTCAAATACCAGCATTGCGCCACGCGCTGCGGCCTCGGCAAAGGCGGCGGCAATACGTTTTTCTGTTTCGCCAACGTATTTGTCGCGCAAATCACTGGCGCGCTTGTGAATGATTGGAATCTTCAGTTGCTGGGCCAGATGACGTGCAAATGCGGACTTGCCTGTGCCACTGGCGCCATACAGGCACAGTGAAAAATTCTTGCACTTTCCTGCAACCAGTTGCTGGGTCAGTTTTTCCATATCGACATCTGTGTTCAACAGACCGGTATCAAATTCAATGCCGGACGTTGGTGCGTCAACCGGTCGCCGTCCTGTCATCGCCTGTACCAGTGCATCAATGGTGTTTGGAATTGCGGTTTGCATTCCTGTTAATTTTGCTGCACGCACTGCGTTATCAATCACCGCCGGTGCGACATCATATTTTCGAACATACTTTGCAATATCTGCATCAGATATTTGGTATTGGTGCGTGTTGCAAATATTTGTCCAAATTTGCTTTTTAACTTCTTCGTTCGGCTTTTTCAGTTCCATACAATATGTAAATCGTCTTAAATACGCTGGGTCGACGCAGTCTATATCGTTGGTCAGCCAAATGACCGGTCGCGCATTGCGTTCCAGTACTTGATTCAGTGCCAATTTGGACATTGCCGACGAACTAAAACGATTGTATGCAAATACGTCTTCGGCTTCGTCCAACATTATCACAGACCGATTATCGTTGCGCAAAATACGCTGGGCATACATCAGGTAAGACAAATTAACGGCCTTTTCCTGTTTGCATTTATTCGATGTGTGTAAACCGTATAAATCATACCCCAGTGCAGAAACAATATGACGCGTCATCGCCGTTTTTCCTGTGCCTGTTGCACCATAGATTAATATGTTTATACCCGATATTTTCTGACGTACTGCACTGTCAATCAATGTTTTTACATAGTCGTATTCATCTTGAACGTGGGAAAAACTTAAGTTCTTGTCGCCGCGATGTATCGCCCCCAACAGGTCTGCCTTTAATTGTCCTGCATCACATATGTTATGTGCGGCTGCACGCTGAATAAAACGGTTCAGTATTATTTCACCATCGTCATCAATCGACAGTATCCCAGAATCTAATAACGTACCATTTGGGCTGAACGCATCTTGGACGGTGGATTCGGCCATACCGCAAAATGCCGCCAGTGCCGTTGTTTCATTTACATTTGGGTGAAATCCAAATCGGCGACAGTCCAGCAATTCACCGGCCAGATTACGCAGTGGTGCAAATCTGGCAATACAGGCAAACAGTTGTAATACCCGACGTTCGTTATTGGTCAGTTCGAACAATTCTGTCATGCTGTCTATAAACTTGTCTTCCCCCAACGCAGTTATATTAACGATGCTGCAGTTCGCCAAAATGTTTTTCAGCATACATAAACTGCGCACGCACTTTGGGGCATCTTCTTCTGCGGCTTTTTCTTTTGCGCGGGCGGCGCGATTATAACCGCTAAAGCGACCCACTTTGATCCCCCACTTGTCGCAAATGTCATACCCCAACAGGTCCACAGACATTTCTTCGACAAAGTCCAACACGCTTTCCGTATGCTTGTGTGATAACTTGGCATGCGCCAAATTATTCAGATAAAACATAATTACTTCATTCGATGTCATATGTTCAACCCCCATGCCTTGTTTGTTAAGACATTGTTAATATAGAATGCCCGTCGGACAAAAATGGTCTGATTGCTACGTGTGTTGTATATTTTTTTATTTTTTTCTTTTGTATACCAGCGGCACATAATCTTTGGTTGCGCCCCTGTATCTGTGAATTTTAGGAAGATGGTCATCAGACGGCACGTACATCAAATTAGACGGTCGATTATCATAACCATCATTTGTCTTGTGATGGATTACTGTACCCTCGGGCCGTTTACCCAGAAATGTTTCAGCCACCAATTCATAGACTAATTTCCATTCGCCATTAACCCGAACACCCACATACCCAATATCAGAACGCTTCAGTATTTCAGCAGTAATGGGCAGATTTTCCGCCCGACTCCTTGTAACTTCGGTCAACTTTTCGATTTTTCCGTCTATCTTGACACGTCCAAAATCGCTAATTTCAACACCAGAATATGTCGGATGCGGTTTCCAATTTTCACCATCTAATTTCTTTGGCTTTGTGATATTCACCACCCACATCTTGTCGTCATAACCTTTATAGCCATCATTGATAGACTGTGTCGATACCAATAATTTTTGCAGTTCAATTATTTCGGCTTCACTCATATAACTACTCCTTGGTTTCATACACTAAATCTGCGAAAACATCCAGACATGCATACGATGGCGTGGCCCCATCTGTGATCATCTGCAACACCATTGTATCTGTGGACATAAACATATAACGCCCCCAATGTGCCATCAGGCCATCAACATAGCATTCACAGTATGCCCCACGCCCATCGTGCAACAGTTTTTTCAGTTCGTCGCTGGGGGTCAGGTCGGATAACATATCGTCATATTGAACCTGACATACCTGATTTGCGACGTATGATATGTGTGAACGTGCGCCCCAAATCGTGGCGCAAACACTACCTAAAATCACAGCGCATATAATGATTACCCATTTATGTTTTCTGAATCCAGACATAATATTGTTCCCCCATGGTATTATTAATTGTCGTTGTATCCATATTCGCGTGTTTTCAGAACTTCCTTCCAGTACGCTTCGTGCATTAACGCACGTTCACGCCCAACATCACTTTTTGGAAAAATCTCGACAAGTGTATATTTAAAGTTCTCGCGAACATAGTCTATTCCATTATTTTTAACCAGTTCTTTTAAACGCTTGTTCGGATAGTCTTTATTGCCATCGTCATAACCATTGGCCAAATATACCGACCAACGTCCATAGACTCCGTCTTCGCCATATGCAGAACCAACATACAACTTACCTGTTTTTGTATCGGTTATAACATAAACGCCATATACACTGGACAGTGCGTTGCGCCAATCTGATTTCTGCATACAAACAGACAGTGATTTATAATCACGTGATACACGATCGTACCCTGGAAATTCATCTGCCTGTTCCAAGTATGATTCGGACAAGATTTCTGCCACCTCAATACCGCCAATTATACT
>JAFTNY010000037.1 GCA_017451625.1 Alphaproteobacteria bacterium | reverse complement strand
TGGCTACACTATTGTTAACAGTATAACAATCCAAGCAAAGGGGACACATGATGCCACCAAAACAGAAGAACCAAAAGCAAGGCGAAACAGTTGCCGACAAATTGCTGGGGAAATACAAGCAGTATATTGCCAAAGAAATTTACGACAATCATGGATTGGGGCCACGCGGCAAAGATAATTGGATTGAAAGTTTTCCATATTCGACCAGCATGGAATCATTTATTATCAAGAACACAAAGCTGTGGATTCGTCTGTTGGATTCGCGCGATTCTAATTCTAGCAACCCACAATTCTTGAAGGCGTTGGTCAATCGAATTGTGGCGTATCTGGCAGACTGGGCCGAAAATGCGCCAAATCGCGCCAAGAACAGCGCAATCAAGGCGTTAAAACGCGAACTGTGGGATAACAATTCATATATTCAGGGTATGTTGTTATGGCAACAACAGCAACGCAATACACATCGCAGTCCACAAACCGTTGCCGCCAAGCACAAGCGCGAACGTATCGCCAATGCAAAACGCAACTATGACATGCACCGTCAGGTTAGTTTAGTGTTCATCGAGGTTAATCAATATAATATAAAAAAATAATAATAAAAAATCCTGCAAATGCGGGATTTTTTATTTGGTGCCCTGCCCTGTGATGTGCAAAACGTCCGACATATCGGGAACGTGATCTATGACAATATCGGGGGCATATTGGGTTCTGAACCATGTGCGCTGACGCTTGGCATACTGACGGGTTTTTGTAATCCAATTTTCAACACATTCGGCATCTGATATTTCACCACGAATAAACCGACACAGTTGCAATGCGCCGATTGCGCGATTTTCATCCCAACCAGAATCGATTACAGATTGGGCCTCGGCCAAGGCACCACCAGACAACATCAATGGAATACGCGCCGCGATACGGTCGGCCAATATATCACTGGGCGGATTTACCAAAATACGCACTGCATCAGGTGCGACCGCACCAACACGTGGGGCGGACTGAAATTCTGTTAAATGACGACCGGTTTCCAAGAAAACTTCCAACGCACGCGCGATGCGTTGTGGGTCGGTGGCTGTAAAATCTGCTGGCAGCATGCGGCGCGCCCCATCAAGGTCTGTATCAACCATTGCGCGCGCACGACGACGGCATTCTGCGGACACATCTGGCATTGGTGAAATACCATTTACCAGCGCATTTATATAATAACCTGTGCCACCGACGAAAATAGGGGTGCGTCCTGCACTGATTGCAGCATCGTATTCACGTCGCGCCAGCCCCAAATAATCGGCCACAGATATTTGCTGGGACAACGGCAGAATCGAAAACAGGCGATATGGCACACCGTCAATCTCGTCAGAAATATCGTGATTGGCAAATGGACTGGCGGCGATATTTTCAATACCGCGATAGATTTGAACACTGTCGCAATTAATGATTGTGCCATTTATATTTAACGCCAACATGTGGGCAAAATCTGATTTACCCGATGCGGTTGGTCCTGTGATAATGTATGATTTCTGTGTCATTGCATGCAATTATACCCAATGGGGGCGGATTGTAAATAAAATATTGTATTTTTGTGTGGGCGGGTCTATTATTAACCATGTCCAATTTAAAGAATAAAAGAAAGGAAGTATAATATGTCAAAAATAAGAGTTGCAATTAACGGCTTCGGGCGTATCGGGCGCTTGGTATTGCGTGCGGCACTGGAATCAGGACGTGATGACATTGAATTTGTTGCAGTAAATGATTTGGCACCAGCAGAACAAAATGCATATCTGTTAAAGTATGATTCTGTGCATGGTAATTTGCCAATGGATGTACAACTGGATGGTGAATATATCATCGTCGGAAATCAAAAGATTAAATGTATTGCAGAACGCGACCCATCTAAATTGCCATGGGGCGAATTAGACATCGACATCGTAATGGAATGCACAGGTATCTTTACCGCCGCAGACAAGGCGCGTGTCCATCTGGATGCAGGGGCAAAACGCGTGTTGGTATCGGCACCATCGGCCGGCGCAGACAAGACAATTGTCTATGGCGTTAATCAAGACACATTAACCGCCGATGATAAAATCGTATCAAACGCATCATGCACAACAAACTGCTTGGCACCGATGGCCAAGGTTCTGAACGACAACTTTGGCATTATATCGGGCTGGATGACAACAGTGCATGCGTATACCGGCGATCAACAGTTGTTAGACAAGAATCACAAGGATTTCCGTCGCGCACGTGCGGCAAATCTGTCGATGATCCCAACCAGCACCGGCGCGGCCAAGGCAATCGGACTGGTACTGCCGGAATTGGCAGGCAAACTGGACGGTATGGCAATTCGCGTACCAACGCCTGATGTGTCTGTGGTGGAATTGGTTGTAAATCTGGCCAAGGATGCAACAGTAGATGCAGTTAACAATGCGATGCACGCCGCACAATCAAAAACATTTGGTTATAATGACCTGCCACTGGTGTCAATTGACTTTACACACGATTCACACAGTTCAATCTTTGATGCCGGCCAGACAAAAGTACTGGGGGACAAATTGGTACATGTAACCGCGTGGTATGATAATGAATGGGGCTTTTCAAACCGCATGTGTGATACCGCCGTTGCAATGGGTAAACTGATAAAATAAAAAACATCCCCCGTTTGGGGGATTTTTTATTGGTGTTTAAACACGCTGCGGGCGCCGTTGACGCAGACGCCATAATGGCTCAACTGTTATACGCGCGATGCAGGAAGTTTTGGTGCGGGTAAGGAGAATCGAACTCCTATGGGTTGCCCCACTGGAACCTAAATCCAGCGCGTCTACCAGTTTCGCCATACCCGCACATGGCGGATATGGCGGCACATCGTAGTCGCCATACCCGCATAAACCATGTTTTTTAAACTGTTTTTGTATTTTATGTTAAAATTTACTTGATTTCCAGTAAAAATTAACCTAAAATCGGTCGCAGAATAATATAAAAGGCAAAATAAAATGGCATCTAAAAAAGGTAGCAAGGAAGTTGTACAGTTGAAAAACGCGGAAACAGGCGTGTTTTATATCACAACTAAAAATACAAAGTCCGAAAATACACAGGGCAAAATGAAATTCCGCAAATATGACAAAAAATTGCGCAAGCATGTCGTATTTACAGAAGCAAAAATGCCTCACTAATGACAATCGTTGTTGTGTGTATGTAAAAAATTTTCCCCGATTGGGGAATTTTTTATGCAAAAAAACAATTTTTTACCCCTTCTGCGACCACTTTTGCATATTTTTTTCGACAAAACACTTGACTTTTATGTAAAAAAACATAAAATTTGCATAAACTTTTCGCCAATGATGGTGAAAACAATCAATAACAATAGAAAACCAAGAGAAAGAAAATGAGCAATTTTGCAATCTTTCAGACCGGCGGCAAACAATATCGCGTTGCAAACGGCGATATTATCAAGGTCGAAAAACTGAATGCCGAAGGTACAGTTGAATTTGACCAAGTTTTGATGGTCGGCGACAAGGTTGGTACACCTTTTGTAGAAGGTGCCAAGGTTGTTGCAGAAATTATTGAACAGAAACGCGCTGACAAGATTCTGGTGTTTAAAAAGAAACGTCGTCAGAATTATCGCCGTACAGCGGGCCATCGTCAGTTCATTACTGTTTTGAAAATAACAGATATTAAAGCATAAGGAGCGAAACTATGGCACATAAGAAAGCGGGTTCCGCATCAATGAATGGACGCGACTCGGCAGGGCGCAGATTAGGCGTTAAGAAAGCCGGTGGCAGCCGCGTTATCCCAGGGAACATCATCATTCGTCAGCGTGGCACATCTGTGCACCCAGGGCTGAATGTTGGTATGGGTAAAGATCACACAATCTTTGCGAAGATTGCTGGTATTGTGAAGTTTAAAAAGGGCAATGGCGACCGCAAGACAGTTTCTGTTGTTCCGGCAGACGAAGCAAAATAATAAAATCCCCCGATTGGGGGATTTTTTAGTGGTCGGCGTAAGTTGTAAGTGTCCAGCGGTGGAAGCACACTTCGTGGGACAATAATATAATTGCTTATTCGTCATACCGGCGCAGGACGGTATCCACTGTTTCATGCATTCATAGTTCTTGATATTCAAGCGCAAGAAGCAACCAGAACGCAATGGATCCCCGCCGTCGCGGGGATGACGACGGTGGTTAAGTTTTATTTCTTTAAGCACCGTCATACCGGCGCAGGC
>JAFTNY010000036.1 GCA_017451625.1 Alphaproteobacteria bacterium | reverse complement strand
TCTGGGGGGACGTGTTTGACGTATTGTGCGCGTGGTTGTGCAAATGGTTTTTTGTTTGATGAAGGAACAGATATGAATTACAGACAGGCGGTATTGGGGAATTTGGTGGAATAGGGATTGATGGCAGATAGGTGGTGGCCATTTTTGTGTTTGTTTTGTGTGGATGCGTATGCGGCGGCGTGCGCTGATGGGGCTTTGTCGTTTGTTAGAAATGGCGACTTTGTTGCGAGTATGAATTGTGGTGATATGGTGGATTTGGGAATTGTGGATGCGGAACGGTTTCCTGATGCGGTATGTGGTGCAGGGGTGCGTAATCTGAAATCGTCGACGGGTGTGTCCGTTTCGCTGTATTCGGCCAAGTATACCGATCGGGCAATTTGTGTCGCGGTTAATGATGCAGTGTGTTATGCGAATTTGGTTCCTGATGATGGTGTGGCTGGGGCGTTGAGGGTGCGGATTGGTGATGTGGTATATCGTACCAAGGATGTGTCATGGTGCCTTGATGTTGATGCAGAAAATACGGCAACATTGGTGCGGTCAAATGTTAATTCTGTAAATTGGTCCAGTTTGTTTCAATCGGGTACTGTGCGTGGCATTTCGCATTGTTCAAATCAGGCGGGCGTTTCAAATGGTGTTAGTGATGATTTGATGGTTAGTTCTGCAGAGGGTGCAAATTATTGGTGTTGGTGTCGGGCGGTGATGCCTGTGTTGTCGTATTGGGTTTTGGGGATGGAGTTTGCGTCGGATGAAAATTGTACAAAATATTGTGCAGCCAGATGTGCGGAGGTTTTTGCAGAAGATGCAAATTTTCGCAACACAATGCTGCACAATATTTATAGTATTGATTTAAAATAAATACTTGATATTCAGACCGCCAATCCAGCCGTCGCGGGCACCGTCGCGGCGACCAAAGTTTGCGTGGAAACTGATGTTTGCAACTGATTTTTCCAGCGATATGCCGTATTCGATAAAGTTGTCTGTTTCCAGCGTGTCGGCGGTTGTGTGATTGACACTTAAATCGCCGCCATTATCAAATATCATTGCGTATTTGACGTGCATTGCGCCGAACCAGCCGTTGGCAATGTGTTTTATGGCGCGGATTTCTGGTGATACGTCAAGTATGCTGAATGCATCGTTTTCCAAGATGTCGCCAGATGCAGATGTGTAGTTTTCTGACTTAATCCATGTGTAGCCGACGTGTAATGCAGGTTGCAGGGTAAAGGTGCGATCCAGTTCAATGTTATATGTTGCGTTTACTGCGCCCCCGATCCAGAAGTTTGTGTATTCGTCGGTGGATGTGCCACTGTTGTCTGCAAAATCTGCGGAATTGTCGATTACACCGCCGTTGGCTGTGGCGTATATGCCGAATTTGCCAAATGTATTTCCGTTGTAAATACCGAAATAGCCGCCTTGGCCGTCAATGCTGATGTCGCTGTTTTCTTGGGTGCCGCCGACATAGCCGGTATAGATTCCCCATTTTGACATGGCGCCCATCAATTCAGTCTGGCCGCCTGATATGCCCAGCATGGCGGTGTCGAATTTTGTATCAAGACGCGAAAAGTTGTCGAACTTTGCGTTGTCGCCCATGTGTTGCCAGTTAATCCAGATGTTGCTTAATGCTGCATTGGCGTTAAATCTGTCGCCACCGCTGCGGCCAGCGGAACCGTCATCGTTATATTCGCCGTACATTGGTGCAGTGCCGTACATCGGTGCACGCCCATATGTCGTGGTGGGGTCTTCGTTTGTCAGTGATACGGGCACATCAGATGTCATAATGGCGTTGCCCATAGATCCTGCAAATTCACGAATTGCGGTTTGTGTTATTGTGTGTTGAATAGCGGCAATGTTGTGGGCAGAAATGCCGTTTGCATAAACGTGTGGTGCATAGGCGTTTGCGTCATGTGTGCCGGCCAATATTGCCAATGTTGCAACGATGGTTAAGTGGTGTTTCATTTGTGCTCTCTCTTTTTATTCTAATGCTTGGATTATAGCACAAATTGCCAAGGATTAAAAACATAAAATCCCCAGTATGAAAACAGGGGATTCGTATTTAGCGTAATAGGCCGCCGTTTACGTGTATTTGTTGGCCGTTTATAAAGGATGCGCGTTTAGAAGCCAAGAATACAGCCAAAAAGGCAACTTCTTCGGGGGTGCCGAAACGCTGCATTGGCGTTTGGATGCGCAGTTGTTCGCGACGTGCTGCAGGGATTTTCTTGGCTGCGTCTGTGTTTATAACCCCTGGGGCGATGCAGTTCGCGGTGATTCCGCGGCGGCCGTATTCGGCGGCGATGGATTTGGTGAATGCGGCAACGCCGCCCTTGGTACCGGCATATGCTGTCATGCCTGCGTCGCCGGTGACGCCTGTGATAGATGTGATGTTAATAATGCGGCCGTATTCGTTCTTTAGCATATGCGGTAGTGCCAGTTTGCACAGGTTGTAAGGGACGATAAAGTTTGCGTGTAACATGTTTTGTAAATAGTTTGGATCGGAACGTAGCAGTAAGCGACCGTCAACGCGACTGGCGTTGTTGACGACGACGTCCAGACGGCCGAATTGCTTTATAGTTTCTTGGACAAGTGATTTTGTGGCCTCGGCTGCGGTCAGATCCAATGGGATACATAACGGGGCAGGGGCGATGTCTGGATTTCTGGTCAATTTGTCGCGCAATGCTGTCAATTTTTCGTGATTGCGACCGGTGATTACAATTTGTGCGCCTAGTTCGTAGAATTCTGTGGCGATGGCGCCGCCAATGCCGCCTGTGGCACCTGTGATGATAACTACTTTGTCTTTTAATCCATAATCTAACATTTGTACAAAACCTTTATTTGTGTGTGTTATGATAGTGGTTTTTTTGAAAAAGTCCAGTTTTTTATTGTGAATGTGGCTAAATTTGATATGATAAAAGTCGTTATGAGTAAAGAAAAAGAAGATTTTATTGATCGGCCGGTTGTTATGGTTGGGCTGATGGGGGCAGGTAAGACCAGTGTTGGGCGTGCGTTGGCGCGACGGCTGGGGATTCCGTTTGTTGATTCTGATAAAGAGATATAGGCCGCGGCGGGTTGCAGTGTTGTTGATATTTTTTCGATGTATGGCGAAGAGGAATTTCGTCGTGTTGAACAGCGTGTAATTGAACGTCTGCTGGATACGCCGCCTGCATTAAAGGTGATTTCGACGGGCGAGGGGGCGTTTATCACCCCTGCAGTGCGCGAGATGGTTTTAGATCGTGCTTTGTCTGTTTGGTTGCGTGCTGATTTGGATTTGTTGGTTAAACGAACGGGGGCGCGTGATACGCGTCCACAGTTGTTGAATACGGACAGTCGGAAAATCTTGGGGCAACTGATAGACGAGCGGTATAAGATCTATGCGTTGGCGGATATTACAGTAGAGACCCATGACGAGAGTTTGCGTAAAACACTAGGCAAGGTTTTGCGTGCAATAGACGATTATTCTAATAGACAAGAAAAGGAGTAAAAAATGGCTAAAAAGAATAATATTTTTAAAGAATTTAGTTCTTTTGTTCAACGTGGTAATGCAATCGATATGGCGGTTGGTATCATTGTTGGTAGTGTGATGACCAGTGTGGTTAATTCGCTGGTAAAAGATGTAATTATGCCGCCGATTGGGTTGTTGATTGGCGGTGTTGATTTTTCACAATGGTTCTTTGTTTTGAACAATCCAGCCGGTGGTCATTATGAAACGATTGCAGCAGCACAGGCGGCAGGTGCAACCACACTGAATATGGGATTGTTTTTAAATTCTGTGGTCAGTTTCTTTATTACAATGTTTGCGATATTCCTGTTTGTGCGTACTATGAATAAAATGCGTGATAAGAAGCCGGCGAATACGCATGCGTGTCCATATTGCACATCGACAATTAGCAATGCGGCGACAAAGTGCCCGTTTTGTTGTTCTGATGTAGAGCCGGTTGAAACGGGTGCGGTGATAGAAAGTGATCTAAAGAAAGGAATTAAAAGTGTGACCAAATTGGCATCTGGGGTTGCGGATGATGCGTTGGGCGCGATTAAGAAAATTAAAAAGATTACAAAGCATTAAGGTAAAATTATAATAATTTGCTTTTGTTTATGGGACGCGTTGTTGTGTCCCATATTTTTTATTGATTGGTTATTTGTTTTGGGCGTGGTTATGTATAGTTTGGGCAGGGTGGATGGTTGTTAATAGTGGGGTAATGTGTGTGGTGGTTGTTTGGATGTGTATCTGGGGGGCTTTGTTATGCGTTGTGTTCTGGTGTGTGGACGGAGGTGTTTTTGTGCGGGGTTGGTTTTTGTTGGGGTAAATGTTTTGTGGCGCCTGTATGAAAAAACGTTGTGTAAAAAGGGGCGTGAAGTGTTGTAGAGTAGTGTTGTTAAAAAGGCGCATAATGTATATTATGTATAGTTGTCCGGTACAAGCCGCGAAACGTATAAACATAAGATACTGTTATACGCCTTTGTTAGTGCATGTTATCATTTCTTACAACGTATTGCAATAATAATTAAAACAATTAAACATGTATATCGTCATGTATATAGTATGGTTTTTTATGCTTGGTATGCGGTGCTGTTGTGATGGTTTTTCTTTTGTTTTGTTTAGTGTGTTGTTGTGGTGTGTGTGAACATATATGTAATATTGTATTGGTTGTTTGGTGTGCTGCCGGTTTTGTGTGTGCTGTTGTGTCGGCGTTGTTTGTGTGTGTTTGCGATGATATTTTCTTTGCGGATTGATTTGGGTGTGTTGTTGTGTGTCTGGTAATATTTGTGTTGTGATGATTGTCTGGGCGGGTGTTTTTTTGTCGGTGGTTGGCCCTTGTGGATGCGTTTGGTTAGAGTTAATATTTTATATTAAGTTTTTAAATTACTGTTTTGATTATAGGTTTTTAAATTAATTTAAGTATTCGTGGCGGTTGTGGCGTTTTTATTGGGTTTTGGGGTGTTTTTTGTATATGTTGATAGGATGTGTGAAATAGATGTGTTAATTGTCTGAAATTTGTGTTTTTTGCCCTGCTCTGGCCGCCAAAAAAGCAAAAAATGGCGGATTTCTGCGGGTTTGCGGGTGTTTTTGTGGTCGGTGGGGCGTTTTTTATGGGCTTTTTGGCATAAGGGCGGGTGTTTTTTTGTCCGAAACGCGCACTGGTTGTCGTGTTGCGGGCTTTTTTGTTGCTTGATTTTATGGTGATTTGTTGTATTGTTCTGGTATGAGATTAGATCAGGCATTAGTTCAACGGAATTTATATACGACACGTGCGCGGGCGGTGGCGGCGATTAAGTCTGGATTGGTTTTGGTTAATGGGGCGGCTGCAAAAAAGCCCAGTCAGGATGTTTTGGAAACGGATGTTTTGACAGGGGGTGATTTGCCCTATTCTGCCGGTCGTGGCAGTTTAAAGTTAGAACATGCATTGCGTTATTTTAATATTGTGCCATCGGGTATGGTTTGTTTGGATGTTGGGGCCAGCACAGGTGGCTTTACCGAGGTTTTATTGCGCAATGGTGCCGCGCGTGTTTATGCGGTGGATGTAGGAACAAATCAATTGGTGGCAGAACTGCGTAATGATGCGCGTGTGGTGTCGTTGGAACAAACAGATATTCGCGCCCTGCCCCCACAGGCAGTTGTTGACTTGGTCGTTATTGATGTGTCTTTTGTGTCATTGGTAAATATTGTTGATGTTTTGCCACAGTGGGGGGCGAAAAATATTATTGCGCTGATAAAGCCCCAGTTTGAGGTTCCGCGTGAAGTGGCGGCAAAATATAATGGGGTGATAAAATCGGCAGAATGGCACGATTGGGCAATTCAGCATGTTGTTGATGCATTTGAAAAATGTGGATTTAAATCGTGTGGTATTACCATGTCGCCCATCCAAGGTGGCAGTGGGAATATCGAATTTTTGGCATATTTTTGCAAGTAAAATCCCACCAGTGGTGGGATTTTATTGGTAATAGCAGTTGTGGCCCAGTCTTCATATAGTGTGCCATAAACGTATGTGTCTGCGGTAATTGTTGTTTCATATGGTACGAACCCTGTGAACGTATTGGATTCGGCGGTTATTTTTTTGTATTTTGTTCGTGATTTCAAAGTGTGGTGTGTCGCAGGTATGTGTTTTATAAAATCCTTGAATTTGGGTGGAATTGGCGGTAAAATCCGCCTGTTTATCATAAGAAAATACAGGATTTATCATGGCAGACGATATTAAAAAAATTCACGAGCGCGAAGCAAAGTGGCAGAAACGCTGGAAGGACGCTGGTGTCTTTACACCGAAAAATGATGGGGAAAATCCGAAATATTATAATTTGATTGAATTTCCTTTTCCCAGTGGTTCGGGGTTGCATGTCGGACATATGTTGCCATATACAGGGATGGATGTCTTGGCGCGTTGGCGCAGAATGCGTGGGTTTGATGTATTGTTTCCAATTGGATATGATTCTATGGGGATTTCGTCTGAAAACTATGCCACAAAGATTGGTAAGCATCCCAGTGAATCAGTGGCAGAACTGATTAAGATTTTTGAACGCGATATTTCGATTATGGGGTTGTCGTTTGATCCGGAATCAAAGGTGTCGACATCTGATCCAGAATTTATCAAATGGACCCAGTGGATGTTTATTAAGTTCTTTAAGGCGGGGCTGGCGTATAAGTCTGAATTGCCGATGAACTGGTGTCCGGCGTGTAAAACAAACCTGACCAATGAAGAATTGGAAGATGGGTGTTGTGAACGCTGTCATGGGCCGGTTGAGAAAAAAATGAAGTTGCAGTGGAATCTGGCAATTACAAAGTATGCAGATCGCTTAATCGATGATTTGAAATTGGTGGACTATCCAGAACGCGTTAAGACTGAACAAATTAACTGGATTGGGCGTTCACATGGCGCAGACGTTGATTTTCGCGTTGGTGATGATGTGATGACGGTTTATACCACACGCATAGATACTATTTTTGGGGTGACGTTCTGTGTTATTGCGCCTGAACATGCGTTGGTGAAAAAATGGATTGATGCGGGCAAGATTACAAATGTTGATGCCGTTAATGAATATATTGTGGCGGCGCGCGCAAAATCTGAATTTGAACGTACAGATGTTACCAAAGAAAAGACAGGTGTTGAACTGCAAGGGGTCAAGGCAATCAATCCGTTTAATGGTCGCGAGATTCCTGTGTTTATATCGGACTATGTCTTGGCGGACTATGGTTTTGGTGCAATTATGGCGGTGCCGGCGCATGATGGGCGCGATTGGGACTTTGCCAAGAAATTTGGGTTGGATATTATCCCTGTTTTGGCAGGTGGTGAACCAGACAAAGTTTGGGAAGGCGATGGCGTGCATATTAATTCGTCGTTCTTGGATGGTATGGGCAAAAATGATGCTATTGCGGCCGCGATTAAGTATGGTGCGGAACATGGCTTTGCACGCGGTACCACCAAGTATAAGTTAAAGGATTGGGGTTTTTCGCGTCAGATGTATTGGGGCGAACCGATTCCGTTGGTGTATTGTGAAAAATGCGGCTGGGTGCCGGTGCCAGAATCCGAACTGCCCCTATTGCAGCCGTATATGTCGGACTATAAACCAACAGACGATGGCGAAGGACCGTTGGCGCGTGCGACCGAATGGGTGAATACAACCTGTCCGCATTGTGGTGGGGCGGCGCGTCGCGAAACAGATACTATGCCGCAGTGGGCGGGGTCGTCGTGGTATTTCCTGCGGTATTTGGATTCCAAGAATAATGACGCGTTTTGTTCGCGCGAACAGCTGGATAAATGGATGCCGGTCGATCACTATAATGGTGGTATGGAACATACAACGCGGCATTTGCTGTATTCGCGTTTCTGGTATAAGGTTCTGTTTGATTTGGGGGTTGTGCCGGATGTTGAGCCATATAAAAAGCGTACCAGCAATGGTCTGATTATGGCAGCGGATGGTTCCAAGATGTCAAAGTCGCGCGGGAATACGGTGCCCAGTTCGGATGTTGTTGCACGCAGTGGTGCAGATGCATGTCGTATGGCGATTTTGTATCTGGGGCCATGGGAACAAAGTGCGAATTGGTCCGAAGATACATTGCGTGGTGTGGAACGTTTCTTGAAACGTGTCGAGAATCTGGCGGATAATTTGACCGAAGATGCGATGACGGCAGATCAAGAACGCTTGGTGCACAAGTTGATTGCGGATATGACGGATCGCTTGGAAAACATGCGCTTTAATACGGCGATTTCTGCGATGATGGAATTTATCAACGCATTTAGTGGTAAAATGCCGCGTGCGGCGTATGAAGTGCTGTTGCAGATGTTGAATCCATTTGCGCCACATCTGACCGAAGAAATGTGGGAACGTTTGGGGCATGGCGACATGTTGGTCTTTGAACCATGGCCGACGTTTGATGCGGCCAAGTTGGTTGCAACAACCATGACGATTGTTGTGTCGGTAAATGGCAAGCGTGTCGCAGATTTTGTGGTGCCGGCAGATGCGGATGAAGCCGCGATTGTTGCCGCCGCCAAGGCCGCGGCGGGTGCGCGACTGGATGGTGCAGAAATCATCAAGACGATTGTTGTGCCAAAGAAGTTAGTGAACTTTGTTGTGAAGAAATAAAAAATCCCCCGTTTGGGGGATTTTTTAATTGGAATAATAACAATTTGAAGAAAATTTTTCTGTTCCCGAACCGGTGGTGTCAGAAAAGAACATTTTTGAACTGGATGGTATATAACAATTGGTAATGCTGCTAGAACCGGCTGATGAAGTTGCCACAAGAAGACCATTGTGGTCTGGACATGTTGAACAACTGGTCGATGTGCCACCGCCCCCATATGTGCCGGATATGCATTTGGTACATGTGGTGCCGCTCATATAATAACCGCTTTTGCAGGATGAATATACCTTGGCGTTGGCGGTACAGGCCGCATTTGCAGAGAGTGGTACGAGTATTATAATTGCCAGAATTAAAATGAATCCTTTCATGATGTTTCCCTTTTTGTCGTGGATGTTTTTTACAATGAAGTTGTACATAGGCATGCATCACCATAGGCATCGGTTGTGCTGGTTGATTGCAAATAGCAGTCATATGTAGATGTGGATGTGTATGAGCATGTGCCGTATGATTGTGTATAGGTGCCCGCGGAGTCTGTGCCACTGGTAGAGGTGCGTGTGCAAAGACTTTGGGTGCTGCTCCACGTCCAGCCGCTGGGGCAATTGTAAGTTGTTCCTGTCGTTTTTTGTCTGCAACAGCAGTAGCTGCTGCCGACACGTAAGCGTGATGTGCAGTCTTCCCTTGACGTGCAAGCGATTGCCGATAATGCGTATGCGTTTGATGTCAGCCCCACTGCCAATCCTAAACCGACGTTTAGATTCGGCAAAAAGTAGGAGATAAAAAATGCAGAAATCTGGGATTAATTTTTGGGAATTGATGCCGAAGACAATCGTCCCATTGGATTCGGCGTTTGTTAATCTTGTCTACACCGCACATTTTAGCGCGTTTGACGGATTTTTGCAAGCGATAAAGTTGTGAAAAAAGAATACATAAAACTGGATTGCCACGCAAACTGGCGTTTGCTC
>JAFTNY010000035.1 GCA_017451625.1 Alphaproteobacteria bacterium | reverse complement strand
TAGAACTCTATTGCCTGCTTGGTTGGCCGCGATTGCAGTTTTATTTGTTTCACACCAAATTTGCGTACATAATCCTCATACGCCCCCAACAAAGCCCCACCAACACCACCACGTTGAAACTTTCTATCTACATACAACGCATCCAGCATTGCGTCTTTCGACTGAATATTACCGACCAAAAATCCCTTTAAGAACCCATTACTACTTTCATCTACAAACATAATGGAATGTCCGGCTTGAACAGTAAATTCCAAACTCTGCCAGTTTATAACATTTTGCGCATCAATAAACTGGTTTGCCACATAAAGGCAATCCAACATTGTCCCTCTATCTAAACGGTACACCTGCCTAATCATTACCTGTTTCCAAATTATTCAGCAACTCGTCAATTCTGGCGGCTTTTTCCAGCGTATCATCATACGTAAATTTAATTTCTGGCACATATTTCTGATTCATACGCGCCGCCAATTCAAACCGCACCGTACGCGTAATCCCATCCAGGCGCGCCTGCACCGCTGCCACATCTGCATTTCGTGTATAAAAGAACAACCGCACAAACTGCAATCCCCCATGTGCATCCGCCCCCACCAGCGACACCCCACCAATCAACGGATCATCACTGTAATTATCACGCAAAATCTCTGCCACCAAAGTCTGCACCTTGGCCGCGACACGTTCACCACGATTAGAATTAAATTGTTTTTTTGCCATATTATTAAGTTTCTTTGTTTTGTTATTCTGATTGTAAAATATAAAATATTAAATTACAATCAAGTAAATTTTTGTTCAAACAAAGGGATTGGGGAATGAAATTTTCAGAATTTATCTTGCAAAAATCAGAATCACGCGGTTATTCATGGCTGGTTTTCTTTTTGACTATCTGTGAATCCATATTTCTATTTATCCCACCCGAAGTCTTTATGACCCCACCCATCATCGCGAACAAGAAGCGCGCGGTTCCAATTACCGTTGCGGCCAGTCTTGGTTCCATTGTTGGTGGCACAATCGCATATCTGATTGGTATGTGGCTGTATGATTCTGTTGGAATTTGGCTGATTGAAACATTTTCCAACCCAGAATTAATCGAATCAACAATAAAACCAATGTTCAGCAAATATGGCATAATGATAATCGTCCTGACCGCGGTCACACCGATCCCATACAAACTACTGGCAATATGGCTGGGCTTTATTGGCTATCCACTATGGTTATTCTTGGCCGTTTCCGCAATATTCCGCACAGGTCGTTTTGCAATCATCGCCACACTATTATATTTTTTCCAAGAACGTGCCAACACAATTGTAAAAAAATACTTTTGGCCATTAACCATCGGCGCCATCATCGCCGCCATTTTCGGTATTGGACTAATCGGTTTATTTTAAGATTCCCATCCGACGGTGCTGATCTAAAAAGCACCGTCATACCGGCGCAGCCCCCCATTGTTTCATGCTTTCCTTTATCATTCACACGCAGGCGGGAATCCATTGCATTCCACACAACACCTTTTTCTTGAATCTTAAACACCTTTGTCATTGCGAGCAAACGTTAGTTTGCGTGGCAATCCAGTAAATACATTTTTCAACATTAGACTAATCAATGTACGTCAAACAAAAAACCCCGTCATACCGGCGCAGGCCGGTATCCATTGCATACAGCATAACATCTTATTCTTGAATCTTAAGAACCCTTGTCATCCCTGCAACAATGGGCACAGAGACAACACGCGACCCATCATAAATGCCCCCCCTACACTAACCACTAAAAAAGAATCCCGCACTTGGCGGGATTTTTAACTTATTCAACCCAAATGGCTGCTGTTGTCGATGCGCCTTCGCTACCCGACGGAATAAATCCATAAATTCCCGTCGTCTTGGCCGCCGTCACCGCCCCTGCGGCAATATCCGCTGTCGCAACCGCACCATCTGCAATCTTCGCGCTGGTAACTGCACTCGCTGCAATCTTTGCTGTGGTTACCGCACCATCCGCAATATCCGCTGTCGCAATCGAAGCATCAACAATCTTTGCAGAATTAACAGAGTTAGATGCCAAATCAGCCAACGCAACCGTACCATCAGTAATCATCCCTGACGAAATAGTCCCATAAGTTACATTTCCAGACCCATCTGTTATTACCGCCTTAGTGGCTGCACTTGAACCTAAATTTTTATTCAACTTACTCGCCACCGCAGATGCCGCCGCTTGTGATGCCATATCCTGTGCAACCGCCATCGTTGGGAACTTAGTGGTCGAATCAATATCTTCATTATAAGACTCTACACTAGTAACCTTATTAGCCACTTTTTCATATGTTGTTGTAATTGTATTACCACTGGCATCCGCTGTCGCCTTGGCCGCAGTACCCGATGTGCTCAACTTGCCATCCAACGCAGTCTTCAATGCTGACTGTGTCATCGTACCATCTGTATTCGTACCAGTACCTGTATACAACTTTGTCAAACCAGACGTAGACGCGGTACCTGTTGAATATGTTGTATTATTATCAGTACCAGAAACAGTAATCACACCATCTGAAATACCAACACTAACACTGCCCGACCCCTTGATATTTGATGTCGTCAACGTCGCCTGCTTTCCCGCAACTGCTGTTTCTAGTGCTGCAATATCAGACGTATTTGTCGCAATATTGGTTTTATTTGTCGCAACCTGCGAAACCGTCGTCGATGTCACGCCAGAGTTAACTGCATTCAATTGCGCTGTTGTCAACGTCGCCTGCTTACCAGCCAACGCAGTATTGATAACCTTGTTCTGCACAGGATTCGTGCTTGTTGAACTTAATGCGGAATCAACCGTCACATGTGTATCAGTATCTGTCGCACTAATCGTACCATCAGATGCAATCGTAATATTCGCCCCTGCCTTCAAAGTTCCCTGCTTACCTGCAACTGCTGTTTCCAGTGCTGCAATGTCAGACGTATTTGTCGCAATATTGGTTTTATTTGTCGCAACCTGCGAAACCGTCGTCGATGTCACGCCAGAATTAACTGCATTCAATTGCGCTGTTGACAATGCATTCTGTTTTGCAGACCATGCTGTCTTCTGGTCTGCTGTCACGTGAATATCGCCATCCGCAATATGGTCATCATAATCACCAACCTTATCCGCAGTCACACCAGAATTCGCCGCTGCCAACTGCGTCGTCGACAAAGTCCCCTGCTTACCTGCAATCGTTGCTGCATAACCATCATAAGTCGTAACCTTGGCCGCAGTAATACCAGAATTCGCTGCATTCAACTGCGCTGTTGACAATGCGTCCTGTTTACCAGACCATGTTGTTTTTTGAGCCGCGGTCACGTGAATATCGCCATCCGCAATATGGTCATCATAATCACCAACCTTGGCCGACGTAATACCAGAATTTGCCGCATTCAGCTGCGCTGTTGTCAATGTCGCCTGCTTACCAGCAACCGTTGTTGTCAAAGCAGTAACCTTGGAATTAACACTGTTTATCTGCGCCGTCGCATCCGCAGCTGAATCTGATATCATCTGATTCACAACAGGCATATTAGGATACTTCGTTGCATCTTCTAAAACAGTATTATAATTCTCAGTGTTCGTCCATCTGTTCGCAGCATTTTCGGCTGTATAACCCAATTTGTCCTGCTTGCCTGCAATGGTTGTTGCATAGCCATCATACGTCGAAACCTTGGCCGATGTAATACCAGAATTTGCCGCATTTAATTGGGCCGCTGTCAACTTATCTTGCTTTAATGCCACTGTGTCATTTGCTGTCTTGGCACTGGCCGCCGCCGCGTCTGCTGATTCCTGCGCTGCATCTGCTGCATCTTGTGCATTATCTGCAGATGTCTGGGCATTGCCCGCCGCAGTATTTGCGTTATTTGCCGATGTCTGGGCATTATTTGCCGCGGTTGTTGCCACACCAACCTGTTGTTCAACATAAGAAACGCCTGCAATTTCCGCATGCCCCGTACCAACCGCCATCATTGCAACAAAAGATACCGCAAATACAAACTTTGTTTTAATCATTCCAGACCCCACCAATTTTTTTGCCATTCTCTGTTTTACGTTTATGCATTATAACCCAAAGCACCCCACCTGCACAAGGACATTTTCGACGCATATTGTAAAAATTTCCCATCAATTTTTATAATATGCCCGTCCAGATGGGGATACCCCCATCCGGACAAAACGATTTTCAGTTATTATTCAGCATATCTTACTGCTTCCCACTGAATTGTACCACTCTTGGAAACCAAAGAACAAGTTCCCGTCGCACAACCCGCAGACGACCAAGAAGCCAAACCTTTCAATGCAGATTCCTGCATTGCAGTGTCAGCTTTTGCACCTTGTGCTGCCGTTGCATAATCTGACGACGCTGTATATGCCGCAGTACCCAAACCAGCAACAGAAACTTCCTGACCCTGAACCTTGATGGTACCATTTGTTGTACCTGTTGTTACATCAGCTTTCTGAACCGCAGTATCCGCCTTGGCACCCTGTGCTGCTGTTGCATAGTTGCTCGCCAAACCATCTGCATATGTCTTAGCACTCGACAATGTTGTCGCATCCGCCGCTTCATACGCTGTCTTGATATCAGATTTTGCAGTATTTAATTCAGCATCTGTTGCATATGTTTCACCCAACTTTGAAATTGCAGTTGCGTTCGCGTCCGCATCGGCCTGCGCTGCATCTGCCGCCGACTTTGCCGCTGCCGCATCTGCTACACCCTTGTCTGCCTGTGCTTGTGCAGCTTCTACGGCTGCATTATTTGAAGTTTTATAATCTGCCAAATCTTCTGCAACCGCTGTGGCACTACCTGTGGCTGTTGCCGCCTTTTCATCAGCATACGATTTCGCAGACGCCAACGTTGTTGCATCAGCCGCTTCATACGCATCTGTGATCTTTGTTTCTAATGCAGTATCTTTTGCTGCTGCATCTGCAATCGCTTCTGACTTTGCTGTTGCAATCGCAGTTGTATTTGATGATTTAAACGCTGTCATTTCAGATTCAGAAACATAAGTCGCATCCAAGCCTTCAATCGCTTCTGCATTTGCATCTGCGTCTGCCTGTGCTGCCGCTGCTGCATCTTTTGCTTCCTGAATACCTGTATCAGCCGCTGTTTTGTTATTATTTACCGTCGTTGTCAGGGCCGTAACTTTGGAATTAACACTATTGATTTGCGCTGTCGCATCGGCCGCAGAATCCGATATCATCTGATTCACAACAGGCATATTAGGATATTTGGTCGAATCTTCAATAACTGTGTTATAATTCGTTGTATCTGTATATTTATTCGCTTGATTTTCAGCCGTATAGCCCAAAGCATCTTGCTTGCCATCCACAACATCTGCCAAATCATCAATACTGCCCTGCAATTCTTCTTTTGCTGCGTTTATCGCTGTTGTCGCATCAGAACCAGTAGATGTAATTTTACCGGCCAATTCATTAACAGCGGCGGTCAAGTTTGATTTTGCAGTTGTTTCCAACGTAGAAATATCACCGGTCTTTTCTGTAATTGCTTTGTCTGTATACGACACAGATGCGATTTCCGCGTTTGCCGCAGAAACAGCCATAATTGCAACCAACGAAGCCGCAAACATTTTTTTCATTTTTATTTCCTTTCTTTTTCTTTCTTAATCTAATTGCGTCTGGGGATGGTCATCCCACCCCCAAAGACTATTTTACACTAATTATTCCTGTTCTGTACCAGTTTCACGTGTAATCAATTCCCACGCATAAGTTGTATCATCACCAACTGTAACAGCGGTCAGAACATACACACCATCTGCACTAATCGCTGTTGTATCTGTCAGCTTTGTTGCAATCGCCGCAGCATTTTCTGCAATATCTTCCGCATTGCCAGAAATCAGACCGCGAACTTCTGTATCATCATACGTCGCTGTCGCCTGTGCATCAGAGATCATTTCGACAACTGTTTTACCTTCGGCAACTTCACCGATAGAATCTGTGATTACCTTGTCGGCTGCCTTATACGCTGTTTCAATCGCCGAATTCTGTGCAGTCTGAGATGCCGCTAATTCATCTGCGTCGATATAAATCTTTGCCGCTTCGGCCGCCGCTGCAATCGCATCTGCTTCCGCCGTATCTGCATATGTTTTTGCATCTGCCAACGCCGTTGCTGCAGAACCCGCCGCATCATAGTTTGTTGCCAAACCATCTGCATATGTTTGCGCCTGTTTCAAGATACCTGTATCTGCGTTATTGATCGCATCAATATCTGCTTGCAATTCCGCATCAGCTGCTTCACGTGCAGACGTTTCGCCAGCAACCGCATCAGCAATCTGTTTTGCAACAGAACCTTCGCCAGTACCGCTAAACTTTTCTACTTCCACCAAACGTGTATCCAGCGCTGTATCTGCTTGTTCACGTGCAGTTTTTTCATTGTTAATCGCCTCTGTATTTGCAGCAATAGCGTCTGCATTATCAGAAATCAAACCAGTGTTCGCCAAAATATCTGCCGCATTTTCTGCAATCGCAGCTGTATTCGCATTTACCTTGGCATCATTTTCTGTTTTGTAGTCAGAAACCAATTTTTCAGCCGCTAATTTATTTGCCGCAACAGTCTGTTGCAAGGTTTCAACGGCTGTTGTTGCACCACCAACCTTTTCGTCGACATAGCCCTTGGATGCGACGGCTGCTTCGGCGGCATTAACGGTTACCAAACCCATTAATACTGTAAAAATACCTGCTGTTAATTTTTTCATTTTTCCCTTCCTTTCTTTCGTTTTTTTTGTTGTCTTTTACAACCGATTTCATTTTATCATTTTTTGCCTAATTGTGTAAAGGCAAAAAATGACAATCGGTTAATTATTTAGTTAATTTTATTTGTCCATAAAGTCTGCAACCGGTTCGGTCAGCGGCATCCAAGAAATGGTTTCACCATTTACAGACAGTACACAATATGTGTTCTGGCATGCAGCTGGCTTGGCGATATAGGCATCTTCAATCTGTTCAATCGCTGATTTGTTATCCGCAATCCCCTGTGCATTTGTTGCAATCGCACCTGACAATTCTGTGTCTTTGGCCTGTAATGCATCAATGTCTGATTCTGCTGTACCAACACGATTTGTCAATGCAGTAACAGTTTCAGATGTCGCCATCGAACCCAACGTTGTATTGATAGATTCAATTGATTCCTTGTTCGTTTTTACCTGACCATTTGCCAATTCGTCAGTGTATGCCTTGGCCGCTGCCAATGCACCATCGGCAGAACCCGCGGCATCATAATTTTTTGCCAAACCATCTGCATATTCTTTTGCGCTTGTTTCGGCTGAATCCGCATACCCTTGGGCGGTTGTCAATGCACCGGCAATTTGATCTGCAACAGATGTTGTGCCAACCTTATCTTCCAAAGAAGTAATTCTGACACCCTGTGCCGCCACTGTACCTGTCAAACCTGTGCTTTCACCATCTTCACCAACGCCACCCAAACTTTCTGTCAAGGTTTTAATCTGTTCATCTGTGTAATCTTTCGATTCCTGCAATTTCTTGGTTGCGTTTGCCTGTTCTTCAAACTTGGCATCTGCTTCTGTTTTTGAATAAACATCAGCGGCATTTGCCTTGGTCGCAACGACACCTTCTAACGCATCAACTTCGCTTTGGGCCTGTTCTGCTGCTGCCTGTGCGGTTGCAACGGCACCATCTTCTGCTGTGATAACATTTGTAATCTGTTCTGTCACCTGCGTTTCGGTCAGATATGTATCGGCCGCATCCGTCTTGGTCAAATATGTATTTGACACAGATGCTTCGACGGCATCAACCTGCGCATCAACATAGCCCTGCGATGCAACTGAAATCGCCGCACTGGCGGTGCCAGTGGCCGACATCAATATTGCCGCCATAAAGCCAGAAAATACAACATTTTTCACTTTCATTCTCTTTCCTTTCTTTCGTTTTTTATTTAAGCCCTTGGTCCCTATGGCGGGTCAGCGCTTGGTTTGTTTTCTCTTTTATCAAATCTTAATTAATCGCACCTGTGGTCAGATCAATCGGATTCCCCTGGTCATCCACAATTTCAACCGACGCATATGACACATTTCCCGATGCATCAAAGTTTACCAGATAACTGCCTGCGGTTTTTGCACCGGCAACAAAACCGGCATCCTGCAACGCCGCAATCGCCACCGTATTGTCTGCAATATCCGACGTGTTCGTTGCGATATTTGTTTCATTTGTGGAAACACGTGCCGCCAAATCTGCCGTCGCGGTTGTAATTGCACCCTGAACATCATCAGATGTCTGATAACCGGCCGCCTTTATTTCAGCAATATCGGCGGTATTTGTGCCAACCTGTGTTTGCAGTGTCGACAAATCACCGGCAACTTCATTCACCTTGGTAACCGCGGCATTTGCGATTGTTTGCGCCACAGAAATCGACGGGAACTTGGTTTCTTTTTCGGTCGAAGACATCGCTTCAATTTGTTCCGCAGTGGCCGTTGCAACCTTGTTGGCCGCGTTTTCTTTTAACGCCAACGCAGATTCAACATCCGCCACCTTGGCAAATGGTGTCAAATCAATCGCCGCAATCGCATTGCTTAATTCTGCATCAGTGGCATAGGTGTCACCCAGTTTAGAAATTGATTCCTGCAACGTCGCAACTGTTGATGCCTCTGCCTTACCTGTCTTTAATTCTTCAATCGCTGCCTTGGCCGCTGTCATATCTGCCAGTGCGGCATAGTCACCCGCAGCCTGCTTTTCTGCAATTTTGGCCTCTAACGCGGTTTGCAAGTCTGTCAAATCTTGGCTGCTCGCCAAACCTTCAATCGATGGGATTGTTGGCTTATCTTTTAAATCAGCATAGGAACCAGTCGTCGCAATCGCCGCCAAGTCAGACGCCAAAACATAGTCCGACACCGATGGAATCAATTCTTTGACCGCATCAATCTGTGCCGACAATTCTGCATCTGTAGCATATGTATTGCCCAAATCATCAACTGTATTTTGCAACGCTTCTAAATCAGCAACAGTGGCCTTGCCGGTCTCTAATGCCTCAATCGCACTATTCAGTTCCGTCAGATCAACATCAGCCGCATCCGCCTTGGCATCCAATGCTGCTTTCAATTCGTTAATCGCCGGAATTGCCAACTGCGCTTCGGTATCAAGCGTCACCCAACTACCACTTGAATCCTTTTCATTCAACATGTCACGCAACAAAAGGATGTTGCTCTGCAAACTCTTATCTTGCTTATCAACATAGGTTTTCGATACGGTCACCGAATATGCAGGACTAACAGCTAATGCTGCAACTAAAGAGAATAATAAAAAATTTGTTTTCTTAACCATTTTTCTCACCAATTTAATAATTGCTCCCACGTATTTCCAAGAGAAACAGCATTTCGCCACTCTCTAATCCTACATATCAAAACCACTATCACCCATCAAATCCAAGGTATCAAGCCAGCTGTATCCCTCTGACTCGCCCGCTTCATTGATATTCAGAATCAAAACATATTCCCCAAACGTATTTGGTTGTTCTGTCGGTTTGATAATATAGTTTTCAGCAGTCGTATAAGCCGCAGACCCCAGTCCCTTAACAGCAACATCCGAACCATTTACTGCAATCGTACCGTTTTCTGTACCGCTTGTAACTGATTCTGCTGTCAGATAGCCCTTGGCATCCAATTCAGTCTGTGTTACAGCATCGGCAACCTTGTTTTCCAAATCTTCCAATCCTTCAGCGGTCGCAATACCCTTGGTGTTCAATTTGCCATCTTCATCCCACTGCAGATTTGCACCCAATGCATTTGCATCACGCATAATCAAGAACTTCGCATCCGCTTCGGTCTTGCTGTATACATCTGCCACCTTGGCATAGGCAGACAAATCCATATTATCAATCGCCGCTTGCAACGCCGCATCCGCCGCGGTCATTGCGTCCTTGGTGGCATATGTATCGCCCAGTTTGCTGATTGTTTCTTGGATTGTTGTAACCGTTGATGCATCCGCCTTACCCGACTGTAATGCCGTAATCGCGTCGTTCAATGTTGTCAAATCCGCCGCAACCAGATATTCACCCGCGGCCTGTTTTTCATCAATGGCCGCCTGCAATGTTGTTTGCAGGGTTGTTAATTGCTCGCTGGTCGCCAAGCCTTCAATCGATGGGATTGTTGGTTTATCCGACAAATCGGCATAGGAACCACTCGTCGCAACCGCCGCCAAGTCAGATGCCTTGACATAACCTTCTAATGATGGCACATTAATCGCATCAATCGCCGCCTGCAGTGCCTCATCCGCCGCAGTCATATCTGCCTTGCTTGCATATGTATCACCCAGCTTGCTGATTGATTCCTGAATTGTTGCAACCGTTGATGCGTCCGCCTTGCCAGACTGCAATGCCGTAACCGCGTCTTCCAATGTTTTCAAATCTGCCGCAACCAGATAATCACCCTTGGCCTGTTTATCATCAATGGCCGCTTCCAATGTGGTCTTCAGGGTATTCAAGTCCGCATCTGTTGCCAAATCTGCAACCGCGGTTGTAATTGCCCCCTGAACATCATCTGATGTCTGATAGCCCGCGTTTTTCAACGCATTGATTTCAGTTGTGTGTCCACTAACTAATTGTGTCAGCGAATCCAAATCAACCTGTTTTGCATAACCAGACAAATCAATTTCGCCACCGGAAATCGCATCTGCAATTTTCGCATCGACCTGCGCCTTGGTATAAACATCACCCTTTAACGTCGCCAAAGAATCCGACACCGTCTGCAATGCATCCGCCGTTGCATAATCCCCAGAATTTTGCTTTTTGGCAATTTCTGTTTCCAACGCAGAACGCAATTCAGACAACTGGGTCGATGTCACCAAATTTGTCAGCGCAGATGCATCTGCCTTTGATGCCAATGCCGCATTAACATCTGCTGTCTTTGCATAATCTGTCAAATCAGGAATTTTAATCGCATCAATTGCGGACTGTAATCTTTCTTCGGACGCGGTCAATTCAGACTTTTTAGAATAATCTGCAGAAATCGTATTAACCGTTGTCTGCAAATTTTCAATCACCGTCTTGTCAACATTACCCGTCTGCAGATTTTCAACCGTCGTCTTTAACGTGGCCAGTTCATCCGCATCTGCATAGTTGCCCTTGGCCTGTTTTTCATCAATCGCGGCCTGCAGTGTTTGCTGCAATTCTGTCAAATCCGCATCGGTCAAATAACCCGCTGCCTTTAATGCTGCAATATCATTAGTATTGATAACAACCTGATCTGCAACTTCTTTCAACGCGGTCTGTGTTGCCTTTTGACCAACTGTTGATTCCAAGTTTTCAAAATCTTCGATGCTGGCCTTGCCTGCTAATGCGTTATCAACATACGACTTGCTGGCCAGATTAACCGTTGCCGCATCTGCCGCCCCACAAACACCTGCCAATATTGCGGCTGCAAATCCTGAAAACGCGATATTCTTAATATTCATCCTTTCCTCTCCTTATCTACAGTTTTGCAACCGTTATTATTCTGCATCAACCGTTACTGCCACCCAAGACGATGTTCCATCGCCATTGGACATCAACATAACCATTTCACCCGCATCCAATTCTGTATTAATCTTGTCAGATGTAATCGCACCCGCCTGAATCTTGGCCGCAGTAATCGAATTATCTGGGATTTCAACATACTGATTAACATTGCTTTCCGTCAGATACGTCTGTTCCGCCTTTTCTTCGGTCAGATAATTTTTCGTTTCCAACGTCTGTTCCAATGTTTCTGTTGTCAGATAGCCATCCAAATCACCCTTCTTGACATAATCGTTTAACGACGATGTCAGCGCAGACAACCCATCGGACAATGTTTTATCTTCGGCTTCTAATGCTGCAATCGCTTCGTTCAACGCGGCAACCGTTGCATAGTCCTTCAAATCAATACTGCCACCTGATTGCACCTTTGCAATCGCCGCATCAACTTCGGCCTTGGTATAAGAATCCGCCTTTAAGTCAGCCAATGCATCCGAAACCGCATCCAATGCATCCGCTGTTGCAACATCACCTGCATCCGCCTTGGCGTTAATCTGCGTTTCCAACGCACTGCGCAATGTATCCAAATCCGCCTGTGTAATCAATGTCGGCTGATCCAACAAATCATTATAAGAACCCGACTTCGCCACATCCGCCAAGCCCGCCAATTCCGACGCATTCAGATTTGCCAAATTCTGCGCTGAATCTGCCGCTGTTTTGGCCGCATTCGCCGTTGACTGGGCCGACGTTGCCGCCGACAACGCATCTGCTGCATCCAATTTTGCATCCGCCGCTTCACTGGCCGCATCTGCAACTGACACTTCTAACGAAGTAATATCTGCCGCATTTTCATCAATCAAGGTTTTGTTCGCCGCGATTGCCGCTTCTATTATCGCCAATGCAGACTGTTTGGCATAATCTGCCAACATTGCATCAGTCTGGGTCTTGGTATAATAATTCGTTAATTCAACCTGACCGGCATTAATCCTATCGATTGCCGACTGCAATTCAGACTTTGCATCTGCCAATTCTTGCTTTGTCGCTAACGTTGATGTTGCATCTTTAATCGCCTTGGCAACGTCATCCGCTGTTGCCAACCCAGCAATCGCATTTGTAACATCATCAGACGTCACAAAATCTGCAATTTCATCTTTGGTTGCCAATTTGGCAATTTCCGTTTGCAATTCACCACTGGACACCAAATCCTGAATATCAGACTTTGTCGCCATATCTTTAATCACATTTTCAACTTCGGCCGATGTAATAAAGCCCTCAACTTCATCTTTGGTCGCAACATTATCCAACTGCGCCGCAAAAGATTCAACCTGCGATTTTAACGCCGCCGTATCCTGTTGCAACTGCGACACCGCTTCATTATCTGCACCGCCACCCTGCAAACCATCAATCTTATCCGACAGCTCATCGATACGTGAATCCAACGCATCTAACTGTTCTGGAATATTGTCACCAGTTGTGGAAAATCCCATAAATTCTTCCAACACAACTATACGCTTTTGCAAATTACCGCTAACGTCCGACCCACTGCCACCAGACGAACTGCCACCCAGATTTGCACCGCCACTGACCGCGCTGGACCCCGCCAGATATTTCCCGATCGATAAACGTGGTGTTGTGGCCGCACGCGTCGATGTCGAACGGCTTGCACCTGTTGACGTACCAACACGCATTGACCCACCACGCGCCGCACTAATTGCACTGTCGCCGTTTGACGCAGACTTGGCCGACGCCGCGCTGGACGCACTAGAATATGTACCTGCCCCGCCCAAGGAACGTACCGCAGTCGCCCCAAAAGCCGGCATTACCGTTGCTGCACACAACGCACAAACAATTGACAGTGTTGATATTTTCAGTTCGTTTTTCATATGCTCTCTCTACTGCTTTTTAGTTTATCATAAATCGCGAATCGGGGTCAATACCTTTTTCCGAAATTTCCTAAAACAATTTTAGAATTCGTAGCGCAACCCAACGGAAATCGACGTATCCCAAATCGTACCGACATCATTCTTGAACTTATAACCACTGTCCAAGGTCCGTTCATGTTCCGTACCACCAAAGGCCGCCAAACGTAAACGCAAATCCAACGCCAGATTATAATCCAGTTCATACACATAACCGGCCATAATCGCACCCATCGCACTTACGCCGCGTTCTGTACGATCACCACTTTCAAAATCCGCGCCATCCAATTCTGTTTTTGGCACTGCGATACCCAAACCTGCACCGACATACAAACCATTGGCAAAATCATAATAACCATTCAACATAACATATGGCACAGTCAGCTGAAATTCAAAGCCATCATCCTTGTCATCAAACTGACCAATCAGGCCCGCTTCTACTTCTGCACGCCAGAAATAGTTAAACGTATGACCCGCGAACAACGAACCACCAAACACCGGCTCAAAATCATATTCATCCTTGGCAAACGCTTCATCAACCCCTGTTGCTTCGGTCGAATATTCATTTTCCCAGTTCATCAAACTTAAACTGGCACGTCCACCAACATACCAACCTGTCTTGGCTTTATCGTTATAATTATACGTCACATTATAACCACCATCTTTGCTACGTGTTAAATAACTTGGCGCCGCATCTGCCGCACTTACACCCAACGCTGCCAAAACAGCCAATGATACTATTTTTTTCATCATAAAGACCCTCCAATTTTTCCTATAGTATATCACATTTTTAAATTCGTTCCAAACACTAAAAAACAAATATTGACATCTTTTCATCTTTTCTGCTAAATTCACTTGTGAAAGAGAAAGAATTGTTTTACAGCCAAAGGAACCAGTTATGAAAAAAATCGTCTTTTTATTTGCACTTATCGCCGTCGCCGCATGTGCACGCGCCCCACAAGAACTAGAAGGACAACAGGCATTTTTTGCGTTCGATTCGGCCGAAATCTCATCTGACGCACGTGAAAATCTACAGGGTCAGGCATTGTATATGAAAAAGAACCCTGATATTAACATCACACTTCAGGGCCGTTGCGACGAACGTGGTTCAACTGAATACAACTTGGCCTTGGGCGCACTGCGCGCCGGCAACGCCGCCCACGTCATGATACACGAAGGTATCGAACCAGAACGTATCAAAACAATATCATATGGCAAAGAAAATCCAATCTACCCAGGGACCGGTGAAAAGGTCTGGGCGCTGAACCGCAACACCACAACGGTTGTTCGCGATGCAGAATAAAAAAATGCCCCATCGGGGCATTTTTATTTGACCATAAAGATTTTTTTTTCTATATTCCGACTATGGAAGAAAAGACAGCAATCTCGTTCGCAAATGTGGCGGCCCAATATGACGGCACACCTGAAATTTTAACTGATGTTTCTTTTAATATCAGTAATGGCGCATTTTATTTCTTGTCTGGTGCATCTGGCGCGGGTAAAACAACCCTGTTGCGCCTAATTTACCAATTACACCGACCATCACGTGGGCAGATAAAGTTATTTGGCAAAATAACCAACGACATGACCCGCAATGAAATAACCGCCCTGCGCCAGAAAATGGCCATTGTATTCCAAGATTATTCATTACTGTCGCACCTGTCGGTATTTGACAATGTCGCCCTGCCCCTGCGCGTACGCGGCATCCCCGAAGACAAGGTCGCAAAACTGGTAACCAAGGTACTTGATTGGGTCGGATTGGGCAAATACATTGATGCCAACCCCATGACGCTGTCTGGCGGCCAGAAACAGCGTGTATCCGTTGCGCGCGCAATCACGATTCAGCCTGCAATCCTGCTGGCCGACGAACCAACCGGCAATTTGGACGACGAAAACGCGTCCCGTCTGATGGAACTGTTCATTCAAATGAACAAAATGTTTGGCACAACAATCATCTTGGCCACACACAGCAAGAAATTAATGGACACATATAAATTTCCTGTAATCCACGTTGAAAACCATCGTGTCAGTTTCTCGGGCAAAAACTCCGCAACAACAACCGCCTCATCAGATTCTGAACCCAAAAAGGTATGGCGCGGGCCAAAACCACAAAACTATTTTTCTGAACTTTCAAAACAGTTTGACGATATTGGGAACGCATAAGATATGAAAAAACCGATTGTATTTTCACTGGTACACGAACAATCAATGTTTATGACTGCAATTATGTCATTGCTGACGTTTTTGTCTGTTTTGGCATTGGGTGTTGCCCTGTCAATCGGCACCGGCGTTATGCGTTGGAATTCACAGTGGGAACTGTTCGCGACCGTTCAGGTTATGGATTCCGGCAAATCTGCCGCAACAAGAAAAATCATTGCGGACAACGCCGACAAAATTGATCAGGCAACCGAAATCACCACCGAACAGATGACCGAACTGATGTCGCCATGGATTTCTGGCGGTGGCGTACTGAAAAACTACCTGCCCCAGATGTGGGAAATTCGCTTTAAATCAAAATCAGATATGGACGCTGTCGGCGAACAATTATCTAAAAACGCGCGTTTCTTAACACACGCGACCGCACTAAAAACATCGACCCGCGCCGGTTGGCAAATGATATTGATGTCATCACTGATATTAACCTTGACCTTGGGTGCAATCGGACTGTGCATTTCGTACATTGCACGCAATATCGCATTGTTGCACCGTCGGGAACTGGAAATATTAAACCAAATTGGCGCATCAGATAACTTTGTCGCCCACCAGATGCAAATTATCGTCGGAAAAATCTGTATTATTGCCGCCGGAATTGGATTTTTGGCCGCCGCACCTGTACTGTTGCTAATCTTATCTGCGGCACATTCTGCGCGCGTTGGCCTGATGGCAATGATGGGACTGTCTGGCATGGGTTGGTTAACACTGCTGTTGCTGCCGGTGGCAATCGTAGTATTTTCTATTTGGATAACCCGCCGTACCACATTAAAGATTTTACAAAACACATAATAATGATACGCCGCCTGCTGACACCATCTTTTATGATTTTCAGCTGCTTTATCTTGGGCGGCATGATTTTCAAGTCTACTGCCCCCACACAGTGCGGCACAATTTTACAAAACGACAGTATTTTTGTCCTGACCGGCGATGAACGCCGCATTCCGTTCGCCATGCGCAAGATGCGCGAATACCCCAACGCCGACTTATACATCATCGGGGCCGGCGCACAGGGCAAAATCGACGTCTCCCGCCCTGCAATAATTGAATCAGAATCCAAATCCACATATCAAAACGCCTTGGCCATCAAAGACATCGCCACACGCCGCAAATTGGATCGGTTGGTCATAATAACAACCGAAGATCACATGAACCGCGCACGTTATCTGGTAAAATCAGAACTGCCCGACACAATGGTTGTGGCCTGCCCTGCTGTATTGGCCGGAATGCCACCCGCAAAAAGACTTGAAAGATGGGCCACAGAATATGTAAAATACATCGCAACAATGCTCGGAATCAAAGAAAGTTAAAATAAAACAAAGGAAGACACACATGTTCAGAACAATTTTATTCAAAGTCGCCTTGGCCATTTACTTTACATTATGGTCGCCATTTTTGTTAATCGGTCTGGTGTCCAGCAAACTGTCCCGCAAACTGGTTTTTGCCGATGCCGCAGGGGTCTTGGTCTTGGCGCGCCTGATTGCAGGCATTAAATACACCGTCCACTATCCCCAGACCGAAGAAAACGGTATTCCTGCGATGCCCGATGGCAACAAACGACTGGATGGCAAGGCAATAATCGCCGCAAAACACATGTCAATTTTGGAAATCGCAGTAATTTCCAAGGTGGTCCCTGATACATTTTTCATTCTAAAGCGTGAACTGCTGTGGATTCCAATCTATGGCTGGGCATTTTGGCGTTGTGGCATGCTGGGGGTCAATCGCGCACGCGGCAAAACAAATATGAAAAAATTGGCCGAAGACGTTGAAAAACGCGTTCTGAACGGCGGTACCTTGGTCATATTCCCCGAAGGCACACGCGCCAAACCTGGGCAAAAAATTCCACTAAAGCGCGGCCTGTTGCTGTTGGCACATACATTAAAACTGCCAATTTTACCGATCGGAACCGACGCCGGTCTGTATTGGCCAAAACGCGGCCGCATGCATTCAGGCATGGCAAACGTATGGTTCGAACCACTGTTGCCATGCAACGCATCACTGGACGAAATCAGCGATGCCATCAACCGCCACAGTGCATAAAAATATGGGCGTGGCTGTGGCAATGTATTTCCCACTACCTACTAACTACTTGCACTTTCCACTAAAAAATCCCGACACAGCGGGATTTTTTATTTACACCATGGCTTTCGCTTTCCGCCATTATACGGTCGCGCCAGCCCAGAATCTATCAAAATATTTCCTACATCGCGCCCATCAGGCAGTATTACATTGGCATTTATACGCCCCAGATACTTATCGTCTTTGATATTCCGCAGATCAACGGTCGTACCAGGTGGAATTAATGTTGCCAACAAATCCTTGGCCGAATGGGCCATTGTTATTTCTGCAGGACACTTTCCATTCATTTCGGGCGTATCAATATTTATCAGGCGAACACGCACAGTTATTGCAATGTCGCCCTCTAACATAACCTGCGCAGAAAATGTATCGCCGTCAAATATATAATCCACCACCGCCGGCACAGCCCACGCCGACATTGATAAAAACACAGAAAAACAAAAGATTATTATCTTTTTCATTGTTTAAACTCTTGCGCTTTATAGAAATGCCCCATCGGGGCATTTTTACAGTAATTTTGGCGACCACGTTGGTTCCAACCCATTAACCCCATCTGGCAATTCAATATCATAAATATTCTGACCTGTAATATCTACACTGCGAATATGACTGATACGTTCAATACCATCAATATGACGTTCTGTTTCATAGTACACAACACGCCGCGACCCTGGGGCCCACGATGGGGCCTCCATAAACCAGCCACCGGCCAAGATTTTTTCATTGCGCCCACGCGGATCCATAATCCCAACATAGAACGTATCGTCCGCCATTTTAGTAAAGGCAATAAATTGCCCATCTGGCGACCACGCCGGCGTTGCATACCGCCCCGACCCATACGTCAGACGTTCGACTTCACCGGTCTCTAAATCCAGGACATGAATCTGCTGGCGACCCGATCTGTCGGAATTAAATGCCATTTTCTTGCCATCGGGCGAATAAGACGGACTGGTATTAATCGAATTACCAAACGTCAACTGACGCAACTCCTTGGATTCAATATTATATTCATATAAATGTGTAATACCATTTTTCACCAACGATATCGCCACACGCGTGCCATCCGGCGAAAAGCGTGGTGCAAAGTTCATCCCACCAAACATCCCCAATCGGCGCTGTTCACCGGTATCTAAATCCAAACTCCACACCATGGGATCATCATTATAATATGATAAAAAGACAATCGATTGCATATTCGGTGAAAAGTGTGGCGACATCACAAAAGTATCTTTGTCAGACAAATACCGCATTCCATATCCGTCTTGGTCCATAATCGCCAAGCGTTTGGTACGATTATGCACCGGCCCCGTTTCTGCAATAAATACAATCTGGGTATCAAAATAGCCGATTTCCCCTGTCAGGCGTTCATAAATCGCATCCGCCATAATGTGCGCCAATCGCCGCGCAGATTTTTTTGTCGCGACCAGTGATTGCGCCTCGATCTGTTCACGCCCATCAACATCCCAAACAAAGAAATCCAACTGATACTGTCCACCATCCAACTGCACAACCTTGGCCTGAACCAACACCTGCGCCTTGATTGCGGCCCATGATTTAAAGTTCGGCATTCCATGCATTTTAACATATTCAGGAAACGCATCATGATTCACGATATGAAACAGCCCCGTACGTTTCAAATCTGCTTCGACCACTTCGCGCATCATTGCCGCATCCTTGGAACGAACACCATCACCAACCTCGAACTTTTGAACCGCAATCGAAATCGGCTGGGCGGCACCGGCCACAATATCCACCTTTAATTCTGCGCGTGCCCCGCCACACATCAGCACCCCCAGAATAAACACCGACAATAATTTCTTTAGCATTAAAAAATCCCCTTTCCATATAAATATATACGCCAATTTTATATGCACAACCAACAAAAATCAAACCATATTTACCATGATTTACACATGTACCCACACCTGTCATCACACCCGCAAACACAACTGTAAATATATTTGTATTGACAAGTGTATTTACAATGGTATAGTGCATTGTAATGACCGCGGTATTGCGGTCTGTATAGAGGGTTGTCCACATGCCAAACGTAATGCAACAACTGTTCATAATGAACATTGAATCTTTGCTAAAGGAATACGCCGCATACAAGGCGTTTAACAAATCCGACTGCGTTATAAACATGCGCATACCGCGCCCCATTTTGGATAAAATCAAAGAACTGGCCGACACCCAACATGTCCCCTATCAATCATTAATATCATCAGTACTGTTTTCTTTGGCAAATATCGAAGACGGAAAATAACCCCACCCAACCACAGGACCCCGACACCATGCCATACCCATCCAAAGAACACATTTTTAAAACACTAATCACACAAAGTCATCGCATCAACGAACACGCAACCTTGTTCCCTGAACTGGACCCATCTGCCAATATCGACACAGAATTTTGGTACTATTCAGACCTGTACAATTTATTTGGCACACCACACTTTGAACTTGATAAAATGTACGAACACACATGGAACGCGTTTAAAAACCTATCGGCGACATCTGCCGCATTGTACAACCATGTCGAATTGTGCCACCACGAATATAATATACACAACCCTAACCCACCGTACAAAATTACCAAAACAATGGGTTCCGACGCAAAATTAACACGCTATGCATGCTGGGCAATATTTAAACAAATCCCACATCTGATATTTACCCAGATGTTTTTCATGACACAAAATCCAGATTACAAAACGCTGTACCGCGAATCTTACAAATTCGCCCGCATTTACCAGCGCAAGAAACTGCGCCAATCCGAACGCATCTTAAGTGGCGTTTTAAAAAATCTGGATGCCAACATACGTCTGACCCAGCACGAAATGTCGCGCACATTATTTGGCGGCATGGTAAATGACGAAATCCGTACACGATACAACATTCCAAACACACCCCACAAACCACTGTCAGACTATATGGGTGTTTATTCCCTGTACGCGCGGCGCACCGCCATCGACAACACAGTCAGCAAATTCGCCCACGTCGAACACAAAAACCTGCACGCATTTAATCAAATATTGCACGCTGAATTACTATCGGCACGAAACGCAATGTTGCGCAATCAAAGATTCACACCCGAACAAGATATATACCCCAGCGCACCAATCAACAAAGTCGAATCCGAATACAAGAAAATCGAACGCGATTTTATTTCAAAATATTCAACCGAAAAAATCAGATAAAAAAATGCGGTCATCCGACCGCATTTTTAATTCCAGATTTTTTAGTTTCCAAAAAACTGTGGCACACATCCCAAACCACCACTTTCACCTGTCAGGGTAATAAAGATCTCCAACACCGTCCCGATACCAAACAACAGGATAAAACCAATCAACATTGGAATACCTTTTTCTTTTACTTCCTTGGTTGGGTCAATGGCCTTACCGCCCGAGATATAGCCCCACGCCCATCCGGCAATACTAATACCCGCACCGACAAACGCCAACGTACGAATAATTTTAAAAATATCGCCAAACTTTTCCGCCAACAAACACAGCGCCTGATCCGCACCACCAGTGGCCGCCATCGCCGGTGCCATAAATAACACACCCGCAATTATCGCAAAGTTCACATTTGTCATCAGTTTCTTCATATCAAAACCCCTTTTCCTTTTATGATATTTTACCACAAAAAACACACCATTTCAAACAATATCAACACAAACCACCACCTAGTCCAACCGATTGGCCGACCCCATGATATCGCGAATCTCGTCCAGACAGATTTGCGTCATCGTCGTACGTGCCGCCCCCAGAAAATCCCGCGGATTAAACTTTGACGGATTTTCCCCCATTGCACGCCGCACCGCCGCAACAAACCCCAGTCGCAAATCACTGTCCACATTTATTTTACACACATTTATTTTCGTCGCCCGACACAGTTGCGCCACATCAATCCCCCGCGCCCCTGTTATCTTGCCACCAAATTCATTTATCGTCGTTATCAGTTTCTGTGGAATATTAGATGCCCCATGCAGCACCAATGGAAATTCCGGCAGACGCGTCGCCACATCGGCCAAAATATCAAATCGCAATTCCTCATCATCCCGCTTGCGCTTATAGGCACCATGGCTGGTACCAATCGCAATGGCCAAAGAATCAATTCCGGTCGCCGCAACAAAACGTTCAACATCATCTGGGTTGGTATAACTGGAATCCGCACCATATGTATTTTCATCTTCGATACCGGCCAAGGTTCCCAATTCCGCCTCGACAGACACATTGTGTTTATGTGCCAACTTTACCACAGATTTGGTAATTTTAACATTTTCATCAAACGGCAACTTGCTGGCATCAATCATAACAGACGAAAAGCCCAATTCAATCGCACGCGCACATGCATCTATGCTGGCACCATGATCCAAATGCAGGGCAATTTTATCTTCTGGATTAACATTCGCCCCCAGCATCATCCCCGTCAGCATATCACCACCCATATATTTTAACGCAGATTCCGACACCGCCAAAATAACCGGACTGCGCGCAATTCGCGCCGCATCCAAAATCGCCCCCAGCGTTTCCATATTATAAAAATTAAATGCCGGCACCGCATAATGTCGCGCAATCGCATCACGAAACATATCGCTGGTATTAACCAAACCTAATTCTGAATACTTCATTAAAAACTTCCTTCTTTGCCACAAATTATAACATCTTTTGCAAGAATATTGTATCTTTTTTGCCCCTTGACAACGCACACATTTGTGCAACAATTAATACGAATCGGGGGCCGGACAGAGATAACGTTTTTTTACACAAGGGAAAACACACTATGAAAAAAACTTTATTTGCATTATTTGGTCTGGCCGTATTAACTGGCTGTTCTGCATATTATGACTATTACAAAGGCGGCATCAGATACACCCAAGACGGCGAAGATTGCGTATTCTATTCTGCGGAACGTGGCCGTCATTATTCTGACGACATCCGCTCATTAGACACAGACAAAAAAATCGTTTATCGCAACACAATGTGCCGCGATTTGTATGCACGCGACAACATTGGCACCGCCACACGCACCGAACGTCAGGTTTTGACCCCAGTTGTCAAAAAAGATTGCGGTTGCAACGCAAACAAAACAAAGAAATATGTCTTTGTAAAATAATAAAAAGTCGCCCATCGGGCGATTTTTTATTGCAAGCCCCCACCCCTGCATAGCGCAAAATAAAAGATAATAGTATAGATGTGGGATGGGGCCGGCAACGTAATGTACAAACACTACATGAGCGGCCGCCCTTACCCAACCCCTTGCTTGGCGAAAAATAAAAGATAATGGCGTAGATGTGGGATGGGGCCGGCAACATAGTGTACAAACGCTACATGAGTTGCCGGCCCCGCCCACAGATATGCCATTAGATTTTATTTTGCCCGTTCGACGTATTCCAAGGTTTCAGTATTTACAACAATCTTTTCACCCTGTTCGATAAACAGTGGCACTTGAACGCGAACACCGTTGTCCAAGATGGCCGGTTTACCACCACTGGATGATACGGTCTGACCTTTCAAGGCCGGTTCTGTTTCTTCAACGGTTGCAATTACTGTTTTTGGCAAAGAAATCGAAACTGGCTGACCTTCGACAAAGTTCGCCTTGACAACCATTTCTGGGGCCAAGAATTTCATCGCTTCGCCCAATGAATCAACAGACATTGTAAACTGTTCATAATCCGACAGGTTCATAAAGAACGCATCTGTACCATCCGCATACAGATACTGACAATCAAAATCTTCGACCATCAACTTTTCAACTTTGTCTTCTGCGCGCCAACGATCGCCACCTTTGTTGCCAGAATCAATATCACGCAAATCCGCCTGAACGAACGCGCCACCTTTACCTGGCTTAACCTTGGTAATTGATGTCACAGAATAACGTTTACCATTGTGTGAAATCACCCAACCCACACGCATATCATTTGCAATATAAGATGCCATAATTTTACCTCTTTAGATTTAACGATTTGATTATAAAAATATACCGCCTGAACGCAAGCCATTATTGCATCTCGCGTTTTTTTGCCCAATATCTGTCAATACTGTCCATAATCAATTTATCTGCGGTTGCACGATCTGCCCACCCCAGAATTTTTGACCACGCATTTGATTGCAAATCCTTGTAATGCTGGAAAAAGTATTC
>JAFTNY010000034.1 GCA_017451625.1 Alphaproteobacteria bacterium | reverse complement strand
TTATGTAAAAATCGTAGAAGATATGCGTCGCGTTCAATCGATTGTTTCGGTTGGAAAGCAGTTGCGTGAACAATACAAACTGCGCAATCGTTTACCACTGAATAAATTGGTGGTGGCGGGGGCAAATATGCCGGAATATGCCGATATTATCAAAGATGAATTGAACGTAAAATCTGTTGCGTTCCAAGAATCGTTTGATGATGTCGCCGACAGTTTTGTGTACCTGATTACACCGAAAATCGGGGCGCGTTTGGGTGGTGCATTAAAAGACATTATCCCAGCGGTAAAACGTGGCGAATATGAAATCGTTGGCAATAAACTGATTGCCGCAGGACATGAATTAAATGCCGATGAATTTGAAACACGCCTGACCGTACGCGATGGAATATCGGGTGCCGCGTTGCCAGATAACACAGCGGTTGTTGTTCTGGACACAGAAATCAATTCAGAATTGGTTGCCGAAGGGTTGGCAAATGATGCGCTGCGTTTCATCCAAGATACGCGCAAGACCGCCGGATTGGATGTGTCGGATCGTATTGTTTTGTCATATACGGCGGATCCTGCGTTGGCAATGGCAATCGAACAACATAAAAAGCGCATTATGCGTGATGCACTGATTGTTGATATGGTGGTTGGCGATGGCGAATACACAACCGACCTCGAAGGTTATGTGTTATCAATCGCAATAACAAAAGCATAATTCGTATGACACCAACACAGTACTTTGAAATGGTTCCGAATACCGTCGATATGACGATACGTTCGGAACTGTTTCATACAAATGAATTTAACTTTGCGGTGGCGGTGATTTTGTCTGCACAGGCAACCGATAAAAAAGTTAACGAGGTGACACCCGAACTGTTCCGCGTGGCACCAACACCACAGAAAATGTTGGAACTAGGAATTGATGGATTAAAAGAACATATCAAGGTTATTTCGTTCTTTAATAACAAGGCAAAGAATATTATCGCACTGGCCGAAACATTGGCGGCCGAAAATATGACCGATAAATTTCCGGTCAAATATCACAATCGCGATGCGTTGATGAAATTAAGTGGCATTGGGCAAAAGACCGCAAATGTTATTATGAACGTGTTGTGGGGTGCGCCAAACATCGGGGTCGATACACATGTTTTTCGCAATGCGCATCGGTACGGTTGGGTTGATGATTCAGACAATACCCCCGAAAAAGTAGAAGCAAAGTTATTGAAAAAAATTCCAAAAAAATATCATCAAATTGTAAATCATGTAATGGTTCTGCATGGGCGATATGTGTGCAAGGCATTGCGTCCAGAATGCGACAAATGCGCCGTTGCAAAATGGTGTCCGCACGCAAACCGAAAACAGGTTAGTTAGCCAGCGGACATCGCGTTGATATGACCAGCATTATTTTCTGATACGTGGTTGGGCGGACCGCACCACGTTCGATTGCAAAATATTCAGATTCTGATGCCAGTCCCAAAATATCACACATTGCAAATATCGGAATTTTGTTTTGAATCCTTATCGCGCGAATTTGTTGTCCAAATGTCATTTATGCCCCCATGTATAAAAAGAAAAACCGCCGATAAAAATCAAAAGCGGTTGGAGGTTAACAACTATCCAAGAATAGTGTCGTTTATTTATGTATATCACGACCCTCCAACCGAAATTGGTTGGAGATAGTTTTTGTCATATCAGACATCTTGGAGAGGTTGTTATACCCCGCACTGGAAATTCCCAATGCGTTTTTATTATAAACAATTAAAATGTGGCATTCAATATCTTTTGTGATTTTGTGGTAAAAAACACCGGCAATTACCGGTGTTTTTGTTGTTTTTTCAATGTTTTTATTTGTCGCGGATATTTGCATTACATTTCTTTTCAACCGACGCGATGATGTCAGATTGGATTTTCTGTAAATCTGAATCAGACATATTATCGGTTGGCTGAATCGTGATTGTAAATGCAATCGACTTTTTACCGTCCCCCATATCAAACGCGTCAAAGACCGTTATGTCTGTGATGCGGGAATCGGTCGCACGTGCCACAGATGTCAATTTTTCGGCCGGTGTATCGACATCTGTGATAAATGCAAAGTCGCGTGTGATTGGCTGAAAGTCTGATAGTGATGGTTGGCGACCACGACGGCGTGGTGGCAGGTTTGTAATATCATCAACAATCGCAATCACTGTTGTTGTTTTTATGCGCAACTTCTTCGCAACAGATGGATGCAATTCGCCAAATTCGGCGATTTTGTTTTTACCCTGCATAATCGCGCCGTATCTGTATGGATGCGCCCAACGCGGCGGATTGTCTGTTGACACTGTATAGCGGCGTTCACCCAACAGGGCCATCAAATCTGATTTCACGTCATAGATGTCAACCGCGCGGTTGCGACCGGTCCAATGGCGCGGCGCAATGTCGCCGGTGCGAACAATGCAAACGGATGTATGCTGCTGTGATGGCATATCACCATCAAATACAACGCCCAGTTCAAACAGATTTAAGTCTGGGTAACCGCGCTTTTCATTATTCGATACAGCCAACAATAATCCAAACAGCAATCCATTACGCAGTGTGTCATAATCGGCCGTTATCGGATTTGCGATTTTGATGTTTGGTTTGTCTGACAATAATTGTTCTGTTGTCAGATTACCAAATCCAAACGAACGACATTCGTTTAATCCACGTGATGCCAGCATTGTATTAATATCAAATTCATGTGTGTCATGTGGACGCGATGTACCGGTTGTATGCGCAGACGCGGTTGCGATTTTATCATAACCGTAAATGCGTATCAGGTCGGCAACAACTGTTTCTGGGATTTGAACATCAACACGTGATGAGTGCGGTGTCAAAATCCATGGGGATTTGCGATAATCCACAGTATAGCCCAGCGCAACCAAAATATCGCGCTGAATATCAGGCGCCATGTAAACGCCGGTCTTTTTTTCAAAGTATTCGGGCGTATATTTAATCTGGGTGCCGAACGCGCAATCTGTCCCAGCGGCGTATGTGCCAACAATTTTACCACCACATGCCGACATAATAATTTCGGCGGCATATGTGGCCGCAGGGCCGGTTATTGTTGGATCAATACCACGTTCATAGCGGTACGATGCATCGGTTGATATACCCAGTCTTTTTGCAGTCTTGCGAACAGATACAGGGTCAAAATATGCAGATTCCAAGATTATATTTTTGGTGTCTGATGTTGTTGCGCCACGCGCACCACCAATCACACCGGCCAATGCCAAAATACCATTGTCGTCGGCGATAACCATATCGTTTTCGGTCAATTCATGCGTGTTTCCAAACAGGTCTGTGAATTGTTCACCATTGTTTGCCATGCGCACAATAATATCGCCATCAATTTCGTCTGCATCAAAACAATGCATAGGTTGCGCCATGTCATAACAGATATAATTCGTTGCATCAATCGCCGCATTTTTAGGATTGATTCCAATCGCCGCCAGACGTGATGCGATGCATGGGCAACTGGGGGCGATTTTGACATCGTGGATTTCAATCATCTTGTATGCGCGACATTTATCGGTATTTAAATTTACACGACGTGTGCCGGCAACATTTGGAAATTCAGCGGCGACGGGGGCAATGTATTCGCCAATGCCAGATGCCGATAAATCACGCGCAATGCCACGTACAGACAGATAGTCCGGTCTGTTTGGTGTGATGCCAGCATCGAATATTGTTTTGGCATCAATTACAGGTGTGCCAATAACACTGTCAGATGGTAATTCGATAATACCACTGTGATCATCACCAATGCCCAGTTCACGTGCAGAACACATCATACCGTTTGATACAACACCACGTAATTTACCCGCGGTGATTTCATGACCATCAATTATGCATCCAATTGGTGCCAAGGCAGATACCAATCCAACACGCGCGTTGGGGGCACCACATACAACCTGACGCAGGGTGCCGGTGCCATCGTCCACCATCAGTACGTGTAAATGGTCGCTGTTTTCATGGGGACGACATTCAACGATACGCGCCGCAATCGGTACGATTGGGGTGATAACATCGTCCACTTCTAGGCCGATGCGCGTCAAGGTATCCGCAATTTCAGTCGCGGTTGATTCTGTTTTTAAATACTGTTTTAACCAATCAAGTGTCCACTTCATTTTAATACCCCCATTAGAATCCAGCACTTTTTAACCAGCGCACATCATTATTGTATAAATCACGCAAATCTGGCAGGTTGTACTTTAACATCGCCAAGCGATCCCAACCAAAGCCAAAGGCACAGCCCTGATATACATTTGGATCAATGCCACAGTTGCGCAAAACATCTGGATGAACCATTCCGGCACCCATAATTTCCAGCCACTTGGACCCCTGCCATTTTAGGTCGATTTCAATGCTGGGGTCGGTAAATGGAAAGTACGACGGACGAATACGTAATTCAACGTCAGCAATGCCAAAATAACGCGATAAAAATGCACGAACGTCCGCAATCAAATCTGACATTGTGATGTTTTTCGCAACGTACAATCCTTCGATTTGGCCAAACATTGGACCATGGGTTGCATCCCATTCTTTGCGATACGTCGAACCAACGCCAAACATTTTAATTGGCACACCATCTGATTCCATTGCACGAATTTGGATTGCAGATGTCTGGGTGCGCAATACGTTGCCATTTGGTAAAAAGAAAGTGTCTTGCATATCACGCGCAGGGTGATGCGCCGGCGTGTTTAATGCGGTAAAGTTATGCCAGTCGTCTTCGATTTCAGGACCGGTATACATGGTATAACCAAACGATTCTAATATCTGGGAAATCTCGGTCAAACTTTGTGTCAAAGGATGCAATGTGCCACGATTTTCAGGCAGCGGATTTAACGATACATCCAGTTTCTGTTTCTGCAAGCCCGCCATCATAACGGCATTTTCGATTTCCAACTGGCGCGTTTTGAATAATTCACGCAGGGTCGTGTTTTCCAGATTTAATGCCGCGCGCGCGTCATTGTCCAGATTCTTCATCCCTTTTAAACGGGATGTCATTGTGCCGTTTTTACCGAATACAGACGAATACAAAACTTGTAATTCTTCCAGTGTGTTTATATTTTTGATTTGTTCGTGCATAATTATTTAACCTTTATATATGAATAAAGACCGTCATACGACGGCCTTTATATTACAAAACAGATACCCCGCCGACAAGGTATTATTTACTTTCGGCGTTGTTAAATCGTTTCGCAGTGTCAACCAATTTGACGAAGTTTGCATCACCTGCATATGCCATTTCGGCCAAAACCTTGCGATCCAAGGCGATGCCGGCCTTTTTCAAGCCGTTCATAAACTGGCTGTAAGTCATACCATTTGCGCGTACCGCAGCGTTGATACGGACAATCCACAAACCACGAAATTCACGTTTTTTAACGCGACGATCGCGATATGCATACTGACCCGCTTTTTCTGTCTTTTCGCGTGCAGCGCGATATGTTGAATGATGACGGCCCAAATAACCCTTGGCGCGCGCCAAAATTTTATTGTGCTTTTGTTTAACGGTTGTTCCACGTTTTACTCTTGCCATGACCTGTACCCCCTTTTATTATTTCAAACCATATGGGGCCAGAATCTTTGCCTGTCCAACCATGTTTTCGTTCAAATACTGTGGCTTTGCACCTGCCTTGTTTGCGCGGGCAGATTTCTTGCGCAACAGTTTTTTATGAGAGTTGCGTGCAACGCGGATTTTGCCGGTCGCGGTCATAGACGCACGTTTCTTTAAGTACGACTTTGTCTTTAATTTTGGCATTTTATATCCTTTTATTTTTAGATAGTTTTTCAGTCGGATGGCAATGCCTGCCACTTTGACTGATTGCTATTTTGGCATATTTAAAACAAAAATCAAGTTTTTATTGAATATCTGTCTTTTTAGGATTAAAGTATGCCCCGATGAAACAGAATAAAATATCTTCCAAAATATATCCTTTGGTTCGGGCTGCTGCAACTGCGGCAGTGTTGCCGGTGCTGTTCATCTATGTCATGATTGCAAAGCCAGATTATACCATTATGAATGCACTGGGGCATGTGGTGGTGCCAGTGGCCCAGACCGTCGGCGATGTTATCACATGGCCATTTCGGGTGGTGGGACGCGCGATTGGAAATATCGCAGAATTATCATCGCTGCGCGCGGAAAATGAAGAACTGCGTGTGCGGCTGGATGCGGCGTTGGCAAACAAGACCGCGTGCGAGGTGGCAATCAAAGAAAATCAAAAACTAAATCGTGAACTGGATATTGTAATCAGCCAGCCACGCGGGGCAATTATCGCAGATGTTGTCCAAGATAACAGTGCAATGGGGCATAATACATACCTGATAAATCGTGGCGCGCGTGATGGTATCGAAAGTGGGATGGTCGTCGCGACAACTGATATGCAGTTGGCGGGGATTGTAATTGATGCGGCAACAAACTTTTCACGTGTGCGGGCGTTAACCGATGCAGATACAAATATCGCAGTGCGTGTTGTCGGATCTGATGTTTATGGATTTATGACCGGTAATGGATCTGCGCGGCCAAGCATAGGATTCTTTAGCGACCCAGAATTTCAGCCATCACAGGGAATAAAACTGATAACCAGTAATATTTCAGGGGTTTTGCCTGCAGGGTTAATGGTTGGAGAATTGGTGGACGAAACCGATGTCAAGGTCGTCGGGCCAAATAAATTATCACGTGTGTTAATATTGAAATTTGACACCCCACATAACGAATACAGATGAAAGAAAAAATAATTGAATTTTTGCGCGCCGCATTTCCGTTTTTATTAACAATCGGACTGTGGCGTTTATCTGACCCGTTTTGGAATCCGGCGGGGGTGCTGGCAATTATTCCAATTTTCGTGTGTTCTTTTGTGCGTCCGGTTAATTGGTTTCCAATTTTTTCAATATTGATGTGTTTGGTGATTGACTATAAATTTGAAACCGTTTGTTATTGGATTGCGATGTATTGTTTATTCTTTGCAATAAATGGATTTCAGAGTTTTATTGACCTGACACGAATGGATAAATATGCAATACTGATGTTTATGATATTTTGTGGGGTGGTGCTGTTGATTCAGTTGATTGTTAACTTTACATTTGCAAACTGTGTGCGTGCAGTGTGGATTTTTTCATGGTGCAGTGCGCTGTATTTACCAATAACAATGCTGATACAAAGGGTGCGAAATGATTGATAAAGAAGTCGCCAGAACCTTTGACAGACGCAGTGCGTTATTCTTGACCGCAGGGGCAGTTCTGACATCTGCGTTGGTGTTGCGAATGCTGCAGATGCAGTTGTTTAACTATCAAGAATATAAACAAAAAAGTGAAAGTAATTCATTTCGTATTCAAATCGATATGCCAGAACGTGGTAAAATTTTATCACGCAGTGGTTCACCAATATCACGCGATGCACCAATTTATCGCATATATATCGTACCAGAAGAAGCGCACGATATCGAAGATCTGGTTGCGACGGTGGCACACGATCTGAATTTAAAACCAAAAAAAGTCGACAGAATTAAAAAGAAAATAAAAAAACAGTTAAAATTTCAACCTGTGTTGGTCAGTGAAAATACAGACTGGGGGCTGTTGGCAAAATTACAGGCAAAAAATCTGGCGGGGTTGCACGTAGAAAGTGGTTATGCACGTATCTATGAACTGGGGCCGGCGGGGGCGCAGATTTTTGGTTATGTTGGCGCACCGGCAAAATCTGTGCCAAATGCACCTTTTTTCACGACGGGAATTACAGGACTGGAAAAACGATTTGATGAACAGATGAAGGGAACCGCCGGACAGACGGTTATGATAGCCAACGCAGTCGGACGCATCACCGGCGAAGATAAGTCGCAGTTTGTGGCACCAATTATTGGTGGGGATGTAAAAACAACAATCAATGATGCGGCACAGCGCGCACTGTATGACGCATTGACCGCCCATCGGTCGGGGTGTGGGGTGGCACTGGATATTAAAACAGGCGATATATTGGCAATGGTTTCAACCCCCAGTTTCGATCCAAATATGTTCCGCGAAGATGATGGGGAAGAATATATCGAAAATCTGCGCGCAGATATTGCAAAACCTTTTATGAACAAAGTGGTCGAAGGACTGTACCCCCCAGGGTCAACGTTTAAAATCGTTGTGGCGTTGGCCGCACTGGAATCGGGGGCCATTACCCCACGTGAAAAGATTTTTTGCCCAGGGTATTGGGACTATGGCGATCGCAGATACCACTGTTGGGAAGACAAGGGACATGGTTGGGTTGATCTGGCTGGCGCATTAAAACATTCGTGCGACATTTACTTTTATCAGGTCGCATTGCGTATTGGTATTGATGCAATTAAAAATATGGCAATTCGACTGGGGTTCACAGAAAAATTTATGGACGATTTGTTGGCGCGTGAAATGGCCGGCGTGATACCTGATAGAAACTGGAAGGAAAAACAGGTCGGGGTACGTTGGGTGCATGGTGATACGGTTATTTCTGGGATTGGACAGGGGTTTATATTGGCAAACTGTTTACAGTTGGCGGTTATGATGGCACGCGCGGCATCGAATAAACAGGTGGTGCCACGATTGATTGCGTCTGATGAAAAACCGGTGTTCAAGTCGATGGGACTGCAACAGAAAAATATAAACGCGGTGTTAAATGGACTGGAACAAGTATTAAAAACAGGCGGTACCGCCAGTGGCAGTGCAATTAACGTCAATGGCGCGCGGATGGGTGGTAAAACCGGTACATCACAGGTGCGCAGTATTTCCAAGGCAGAACGCGCCAGTGGTGTTCTGACAAATGAACAGTTAAAGTGGAATATGCGAAACCATGGATTGTTTGTCGGGTATGCACCAACAGACAACCCAAAGTACGCCGTATGCGTTGTAACAGAGCATTCTGGTTCCAGTGGACCGGCCGCACGCAGTGCAGCAAAGTTAATGCGTGAATTGTTAAAGGAAGCAAAATAAAAAATGTTAAGACAGACACGTGTTTCGAATGCAAATATGATGACGTTGCCTGAAAAGTTAAGTCGCTTTTCATGGGGGTTGTTTGTGCCGATGTGTATGGTGTTGGCGATTTCTATTTTGGTTTTGTTTTCGGCCGGTGGTGGTAATTGGCGACCGTTTGCACTGTCGCAAATGATGAAGATTATGCTGGGGTTTGGTGTGTTCTTTTTCGCGGCGTTTACCAATATAAAAACATGGGTCAAGTCTGCGTATGTAATTTATGTGGTGGCCCTGATTATGATTGTATTGGTGACATTTGTTGGGCATACAGGTATGGGGGCGCAACGGTGGCTGAATCTGGGGATTATTCATATTCAACCATCAGAACTGATTAAAATTGCGTTGGTGTTGGCGTTGGCACGATACTTTGCATGGTTTAATTCAGTTGAATTAGGACAGTTAAAAAACTATCTGGCACCGATGGCGATGTTGCTGGTGCCGTTTGGTCTGATTGTGGCCCAGCCGGATTTGGGAACTGCGCTGTCGCTGGGGATGATTACAGTTGGTATGTTTTATATCGTTGGGGCAAATAAAAAGTGGTTTGTTATCGCGGCAATTTTGGGTTGTATGGCGGCACCGGTTGTGTGGTATGGGGGATTGCACGACTATCAGCGTGGACGTATTATTACATTTCTGAATCCAGACAGTGATATTAAAGGGGCGGGGTACCAAATAAATCAGGCAAAAATCGCATTTGGCAGTGGCGGAATGACCGGCAAAGGGTATATGAACGGTTCACAATCACAACTGTCATTTTTGCCGGAAAAGCAGACTGATTTTATATTCACTATGCTGGGGGAAGAGTTTGGATTTATCGGGGCATTTTCTTTGCTGGCGATTTATACATGGATTATTGTGGTACTGTTTTGGTGCGCGAAAATGTGCCGAAATAGATTTGGTCAATTAATCTGTTTTGGATTTATGTTGAACTTTTTTGTTTATTACTTTATAAATATTTCTATGGTTTTGGGTTTGTTGCCAACCGTCGGGGTGCCGTTGCCGTTGATGTCTTTTGGCGGCAGCAGTTTGTTATCACTGATGTTTGGGTTCGGACTGTGTCAAAACGCATATATTCATAAAGATCAACAGTTATCTGCAAAGGGAAGTTAGGAAAATGAATTTACTTATCGTGGAATCACCGTCCAAGGCAAAAACCATTGAAAAATATCTGGGGGCAGGGTGGCGCGTTATCGCATCTGTTGGTCATGTGCGTGATTTGGTGCCAGAAAACGGCAGTGTCGATACAGAAAATAAATTCAAAATGAAATGGCAGATTATGCCAGGGAAAGAAAAACAAATTAAACTGATTACCGATGAACTGAAAAAGGAAGACGCTGTTTATTTGGCAAGAGACCCTGACAGCGAAGGGTAAGCCATTGCATGGCATCTGTTGGATATTTTAAAGGCAAAAAAATTATTCAAAGATAAAAAAGTTTATCGTGTGGCATTTCACTAAATTACAAAAAAAGCAGTTCATAAATCAATCGAAGAACCACGTT
>JAFTNY010000033.1 GCA_017451625.1 Alphaproteobacteria bacterium | reverse complement strand
CGCGGCGATCCAGTCTGTGAATACAAATAAGGAATACATGAAACTGGATTGCCACGCAAACTGGCGTTTGCTCGCAATGACAAGGCGCTTTAGAGTTCAGGTGCAAGAAGTTGCCAGAACGCAGTGGATACCGGCCTGCGCGGGAACGATGGTGTTTTAAAAAGACACCGTTCACCGTTGCGAGAATGATTTACTGGATTGCTGCGGTCGCCACGCAACGACAAGGTGCTTTAGAGTTCAGACGCAAGAAGTCATCAGAACACAATGGATTCCCGCCTGCGCGGGAATGACGGCGTTAAACAACGGCACGACAGGGCCAAACGCTGGCACGACGATAAAAAAGTGAAAAACGCCGGTATGACGGTGTTTTAAAAAGACCACCCCGCCCTGTGGGCACCCCCTCCACCGGAGGGGAACCCGCTTATGCGCTTAAGAGATAAAAAGTACAAACCGTCGTCACCCCGCGACGGCGAGAATAGGGACTATAAAAAACAAAAAGACCGCCCCGCCCTGTGGGCACCCCCACCGGAGAGGAACCCGTTGATGCGCCTAAGAGATAAAACACTTCTGTTTACCGCGTGGGCGGGCAAAAAATAAAACACCGCAGGGAATTACTTCCCTGCGATGGCTCCCTTCCTTCTGGATAACCAGAAACTGTTTGTCCTGAAATATTCCGCGCAATCGTGCAGTAAATTATGCAGCCATTGCAACGGTGGACTGAACTGATGCGTCCGCACTGTCCATAATCTTTTTCGCCTCGGCAAAGACCATTTCTTTGACACGCAATGCCAATGTTTTTGTATCCATGCTTTCGGCGGCGGTTTCAAAATTATCAGTACGAATCTGCAGCGACACATATGCGCCAACCAATGACGTACGTGCCAAATCTTCGATAGAACGTGGTGCGTTATTTTGACCAATCTTTAATTCATCGGCCAGTGATACAATTTGTCTGTCTTCGTTAACCCAAACAGTTGTTGTCAGGACTTGATTTAATGCAATCATGATTTCTTTGATGTTCTTTGGCATGCGCGGTTCCCCTCCTTTCTGGGCGTATGTTGCAAAATTATCTGTCTTCTGGTGTAAATACGTCGGTATTTACAAATCAGGCAGACAATTCGTTGTTATTCGTTTTTATTTTCCCAAAAATCCGGCAATCCTGCGGGTTTCTGGGACTTTTATTTCTGTTCCCCTTGTCTATACAAACATCTTAGAACAAAAACGAATCGCAGGTCAAGCACAAAATACATTTATTTGAATTTTATTTGAAAAAATTTACGTTTTACTGTTCAAACCATAAAATACCATAAAATAACTATAAATTGTCATTGACAACCATAAAAACGCGTGCTATCTTCACAGTGAAGCAGGAAAGGGAAACCGACGGCGACACGCCCAAAAATAAAGAAAATCATAAAATGTCATTGTTTCTCTCATCTTATGAAAATCGTTTGGATACCAAGGGACGCATCTCTGTTCCGGCAACCTTTCGTGCTTCGGTTGCAAATGATAAGTTCGCAGGCGTTGTTTTATATCGGTCTTTTACACATAACTGTATCGAAGGGTTGACCATGGCCCGTATGGAACAAATGGCCGCCGCAACCGATAAAATGGGCGTTTTTGACAGCGAACTGGATGATTTGACCGCAATGCTGTTTGCAGACGCGCGCCAGTTGGCGTTTGATGTCACAGGCCGCATTGTTATTCCGGCCGAATTGTTGCAACATGCCGGAATCAAAGACACAGCGGTTTTTGTTGGACGCGGGAACAGTTTTCAAATCTGGAACCCAGATGCATTCCGCGCGGCACAGGCACAGTCGCTGAAAAACCTGCGGGCGGCGCGTCCGAATCTAAAAATTGGCGAATAGATGCCAAAATCAGTTTCTTTCTTAATCGAATCCTGCCAATGGCGGGATTTTTATTTAGCAAAGCATTTGATATTTTTATTTTCATGACTTATAATATGTGGGTACTGGGGATTCTGGTACTGGGTTTCAAACGCCCATCAAAGCGCGTCAGGGATGACGTTAAAAGCCCTCCGACCATCTGGTTGGAGTGTGGTGAATATATTGAATAAGCCCGCTATTCGCTTTGATAGTGTTTGAACTCCAACCGCTGTTGTTTTTTCAATCGCGGTTTTTTGTTGGTCAAAACCAAGGCAAAGGGTCAATCAATGCGGACAGGACGACAGATCGAGATTGCACGACAAAAACACAGCATACCAATATTTCAAATGTGTAATATTTTGGCAATCGGCACAGAATTAGAATATCACAAAATCATATCTGGACGGGTACAATTAACCACCTATCAGAAAATTATGTTCGTCTGTGCAACCGGCATTGCGTTGGACATATAAAAGCAGCAACCAAGTGCATAAAGTCAACAGAATGCAATGGATTTTATTATTTTATGTTCGTGGTCCAAAATGGGATTCCAAGTATCTTTAACTGTATATCTGTTGCGCTGTATGTTTTTTTCGCCAGTGTCCATCGACCGAAAATTCGATATATTTTGACATGCGTCTGTTGCGCACGTAAAACATCAATCACACCGGCAGAATCGCGATTCTTTAATGCCAAAAATAAAGGCGGATTTTTTATAGACAAATCTTCGGGATATTTTAACATCTGGAAAGTATCGCAAATCGCAGATGCAATTGATGACTGCATTTTTATGTTTTTATTCAACGTGTTTTTGCATAGGTACTGGAAATATTCATGCGCACCATTAACATAATTCGTTAATGTCATAGGCCGAGAGTTATATATATTTATCGCAGTACGTATGGCACGCAAAGAATCTTGGACGGTTTTTGTGGACCAATATGCCTGATCTTGGATTTCAGGATAAAAAAATCTGGTGTACGAAACACGATTTATAAACCCCATTGGTGTGGTCATGCTGCATTTTACCATCGCTTCGAAAACAATGTCGTCATTGACACTTAATTTTGGGAATCGTATGCTGGCCGCATTCAAGAAATCGCGCCGATATATCGCGGTGGTATATTGCCGAAACAAATGATAACTGTTTGGCATATTTTTTGTTGTATGGTATGGGTCTGGTTGCCTGTGGCCGCGCGTGTCAACGACACACAATTCACCACACGCGACCTGCAGCCCCATCATGTCCGCCAATTCTGTTAAACGTTTATAATAATCAGTTGACACAAAATCATACGGTTCCATAAATCCAACATATTCACCAACCGCGATATCCAGACCTTGGTTCTTGGCAGATGCAATCCCCATATGTTTTTTGTTATCCAGAACCTTGACCCGCAAATCGCCCTGTTCCCAACTGCGTAAAACATCAAGGGTACCGTCTGTCGATTTATCGTTTATGCAAATAATTTCCATATCAGTCAGACTTTGATTGACCAGACACATCAAGACACGACCAATAAATGGTGCAACGTTATAACATGGAATAATTACAGTTAATTTCATTGTTTAAAACACCTTAAGAAACAACCACAAAATCAATCTTTTTGGCCATGGCAAGAACTGGGTCGGCATTATGCGCGTGCCATAAATGGGGCGCAGTTCTGATGCCGCCTGACGCACCAAACGACCGCAGACCATTGTTCTGACGACACAGTCGGCAATCATCATATCAAGGAACGATCGATAAAAATATCGCTGGTACTGGATTGGATAATACGCATCCATAATTTTTCGCAACCGACGCAAGGTGGGCGGATACCATCGTATCGTTTTCTGATTAAACGGCGCAGAAGAAACCGCAGTTCGCGCAATACGATGATATACAACAATCGCCTTGGTTTCTATGATTCGCGTGGCAAGTGGCATAATTTCCAGAATAAAGCACGTATCTTCGCCAGGGTACAATTCTTCGTCAAAACGAACGCGTTCCAACAATTCACGCCGAAATAATCTGCGCCACACCCAGACCAGACGGTACGCTTCGCCCAAGTAAGTCATCTTAATCATTTCTGTTGGCGACGATGCAAAAACCAGAAATGGCGGACTGGTAAAATTGGTATCAGGTGTTGCATCGGCCAGTTTGAAATCGTCCATGACACGCATTCCACCGCCACCAACGATGCACGCATTGTTTTGTTCCGCCAATGTATAAAGTATCTTTAATGCATCTGGGGTAAAACAATCGTCAGAATCCAAAAAGCCAATGTATTTACCCAACGCGACATCAATACCGGCATTGCGCGCCGCGGAAACACCGCGGTTTTCTTGAAAAATTGGACGCAGGCGTTTATCACGCTTGGCCCAACGACGAATAATTTTGCGTGAATCATCTGTTGAACCGTCATCAACAATTATACATTCAAAGTCTGTAAAAGACTGGGCAATAATACTGCGAATACAATCATCCAGATAGTCGGCATTATTGTAATTCGCCACAATAATTGAAATTTTAGGATTCATATTTTTACTTTCATTATTTTATTCCATGGCATTTTACGGGCGACACGCTTGCCACCGGCATAGACACCGACCGCATCACCCGAATTTGCCCATAAAAATTCTTCGGCCAAACGTTTTATTTTTTTCTGACGCATAGTTGTTTTCCCCGAACAAACATTACGACGAATAATAACAATTTGATGCAAACTTTTCTGCACCGGAACCTTTGGTGTCGGAAAAACTCCACGAAGCCGTAGATGGGACATAGCAACCGGTTATGCCGGTGGCGCGGGCGGCCGAAAGTTCTGGATCCTTGGCGGAATCCAGATCACATATTTCACAAACCCACGCCCCATTAGATGACGTTGCCGGATAATAATTTGATGCACAATTTGTTTTACAGTTTGCGGTCACACTGGCCCATGTTGCACTGGGCATAGATAAACCCGCCTGTGATGCTAAATCAGATGGGGCAACCTGGCTCTGTGTGCCACCGCCAATGAAAATCTTCCAATAGCCACCCGTCTTGGATGCCATACAGCCACTGCCCACGCAGGTTGTCAGGCCATTTGCACATGCGGTTCTGGCCCTTATTGCGGCTTGCAGGGCACTGGCGTATTCAGCAGTAACACAAAAGCACTCGTTCATAATACCCGTTGTATGGTTGGGGCCAACAACCAACACATCAGACCAGTATAATTTTGATGGATTAGATGCATTGGGGTCTTCGGTAGAAACGAATGTAGAAATCATGCTGCCCAGACTGCCCAATGCACGCGCATCGCGCCATGGGTAATAGCATGGTGTACCAGAACCAGATGAAGAACTGGAACCCGATCCAGACGAAGAACCAGACCCTGATGAAGAACCCGAACCGCTGCCCATAATTAAGCCATCTGGACAACTTCCACTGGATGTATAACCACCGATAACCTGTTGACATGCGGCATCACAGCCCGAATAAGACACACCTGTCATAAAACCCCAATAACTTGCGCGGGCACCGTATTGCCAATATAGCAAGCCGCCCAGACAGACCAACATAACCCTGCAGATAAAATTCATCCATTCCCCCTTTCATTACCCCACCATTCCAATAAATCAGGAAAACGGTCCTTTGGATTCGGCATAAAATCAGATTGACAGCCCCCAGAAAAATGAGATAAAATACATTATAGAGTAAGTTGAAAATAAACCACCGTTTAGATTCGGCGCAGAAAAACGTGCCGAACTGCACAGGAACCGCGCCGTTGGGCGTTTTTTTATTAAAATAAATATACCAAAAAGAATACACGACACATTGGATACCGGCCGATGCCGGTATGACGGAGTTTTTTTGTTTAACGTACATTGATTAAAACACATTTAATGGATTGCCACGCAAACTTAATGTTTGCTCGCAATGACAAGGGTGTTTAAGATTCAAGAATATGAATTTGTGCGGAACGCAATGGATTCCCGCCTGCGCGGGAATGACGGTGTAAAAAAATCCCCCGATTGGGGGACAGGATTTTTTATTCGGTTGCCTGTAATTCGGCACGAACGGCGGTCAAGGCGCGTGCGCGCTCTTCAATCAGGCCGTTCAGGTTCGCCTTGGTCAATTCAGCCGTATAACGAATTGAATTCGCAAAGGCCAGCGCATCACTGTTCCCATGGGTTTTAACCGCAAAACCACGCAACCCCAAGAATGTCGCACCGGCATATGAACGCGGATCAATCTTGTGCTTTAAACGCTTGAACACGTGTACCAAGAAAAACGCACCAATCAATGCCAAAATAGATTTCTTGAAGTTTTCGACAACAACACGTTTGACCAAACGGGCGGTACCTTCGACCGTTTTTAACACGATATTACCGGTAAAACCGTCGGTCACAACAACCTGAACGCGACCGGCACTGATGTCCGTACCTTCGACAAAGCCGATATATTCATATGGTAATTTATCTTTGTTGGCGGTCAAAATCTTGTTCAAATGAACCAATGTTTCGTTGCCCTTGGTTTCTTCGGAACCGATATTCAAAACCCCCAACTTTGGTTTTGGCATATGGCCCACAACTTCGGCATAGACACTGCCCAATACGGCAAAGTCAAACAAAATCGTTTCATCACAATGAACGTTTGCACCCAAATCCAAGACGACAACGCGACTGTCGCCGGCACCAGATGGCAACATTGTTGTAATCGCAGGACGCGAAATACCATCAATGGTCTTTAACGCCAATTTGGACAGCGACATTAAAATACCGGTATTGCCCGCACTGATGACCGCGGTCGATTTGCCTTCGCGGACATCTTTGATTGCCATGTACATAGATGTGTCTTGGGCATGGCGCAGAACATCCATAACCTTGTCCGTAGGTTTAATGACGTTTGGGGCGTGGACCACCTCGCAATTACGGGAAACACGTGGGTATTTTGCCAACAGTTTGCGCAATTTCTTTTCATCGCCAAACAAGCGGAAAAACACGTGGTCTTCGCCGTTTTGATATAAATACTGGTTCATGCCACCCAAGACCGCATTCGGCCCTTTGTCGCCGCCCATCGCATCAATAGAGATTATTTTTTTATCTTCTGACATAGTGTATAAAAAAAGCAGAAAAGGCACAATGGAATGCGCCCTGCTTTCTGCCATATATGACCAAATGGTCGGTTAAATTATTTTGCACCGCATGCAGGACAAACGTGATGTGGACGTTTCTTTTCGCCACATGTTTTGCATACACCGCATGGCATTACAGACAATGCATCATGCGAACGACGCTGTGCGGAACGTGCTTTACTGGTTTTACTTTTTGGCGTTGCCATTTTATTATCCTTTTTATTTTATAACTGTCCTATTCTATTCAAATAATACAGATTTGCAAGCAAAAGTTTTTTATTAGTGGGCGGTGGTCAGTGAACTAAATCACTGGCCACATCTACTAACCACTGTTTTATATATCCAACAACTGTTGCTGGGCGTTGCCTTCGCGTGCCAATTTTTCTGCACGTTCTTCTTCGCGTGCAATTTCGCGAACGCGGCGGACATATGCCCCTGTACCAATTGGAATCAGACGACCAACAATCAAGTTTTCGTTGATACCAACCAGTTTGTCAGTTGAACCTGAAATCGCAGCGTCAACCAGAACCTTGGTTGTCTGTTGGAACGATGCATTCGAAATGAACGAACGTGATGTCAAAGACGCACGTGTCAAACCAACCAAGACCTGAGATGCTTCGGCCTGTTTGCCGCCATCGCGGGCAACGCGTGCATTTTCTTCTTCGAAATCAACGCGGTCAACAACCTGCCCCATCAAGAAGCCAGTGTCGCCAGGTGCGGTGATTTCAACACGACGTGTCATTTCACGAATCAGAATTTCAATGTGCTTGTCATTGATTACCACGCCCTGCAGACGATAAACCTGCTGAATCTGTTCAACCATAAAGGTTGCCAAGGCCTTTTGCCCCAAGATACGCAAAATATCTTGTGGAACAGGGTCGCCGTCGACCAGTTTGTCGGCCTTGCGTACGGTGTCGCCACTGCGTACCAACAGGTTTGTTCCCTTAGGCACTGCGTATTCAACCGGTGCGGTACCATTGTCTGGGTCAATGCGGATGATAATCTTGGACTTGGAATCTTCCAATTCAACAATACCATCAATTTCCGCCAACAAGGCAGGATTTGTTGGACGACGTACTTCCAACAATTCGTTAACACGTGGCAGACCGCCCGTAATGTCGCCTGTACGTTTTGCCTGAACAGGGATACGTGCCAAAATGTCGCCGGCAACAACTGTGTCGCCGTTGGCAACGTTCAAAACAGAATAGATTGGCAACAGATATTCGGCAATTCTTTTACCACCCAAATTGATGACATTACCAGATGCATCAACCAATGTAATGGCTGGCTTTAATGCCTTTTTCGTGTTGGTCTTCCAGTTAATAACCTTGCGCGAGACGATACCAGTCATAGAATCCACTTCTTCTTGGTATGAAACGTTTTCAACCAAGTCGTTGTAGTTTACAATACCGTCCTTTTCAGCGATGATTGTATTGGAATATGGATCCCATTCGGCCACCTTGGCACCCTTTTCAACACTGTCGCCATCGTTGACAATCAACATTGATGCGTATGGCAAACTGCTGCTGAACAATTCTTTGCCTTCGTCGTCCACAACCGCCAATTTACCATTACGGCTTAATACAACGATACGGCCAGCACTGTTCTTAATCGTGTTAACGCCATCCAATTTGATGCGACCTGCGACTGGGACTTCGATAAAGTGGCTTTCTGCACCACCGGCCGCAATACCACCAATGTGGAAGGTACGCAGTGTCAACTGGGTACCAGGTTCACCAATGGACTGACCCGCGATAACACCAACCGCTTCGCCAACGTGTACCAGCGCATTACGCGACAGATCCATACCATAACATTTCGCACACAGACCGTCCGAACAACATGTCAGAACACTGCGAACGTCAACAGATGGCAGACCAGAATCGTTTATCTTTTTCGCGGCGGCCTTGGTAATCAGTTCGCCGGCAGGGACAATTACTTCCTTGGTAATTGGATGTACAATGTCGTGGGCCGCAGTACGTCCCAAAACAACATCACCCAATGCCACAGACAGTGTCGAACCCTGATACACTGGTTTTGCAGTGATAAATTCAGTTGTGCCACAATCGTGTTCAGTGATAACTGTGTTCTGTGCCAATTCAACCAGACGACGTGTCAAATACCCCGCGTCAGCAGTCTTCAACGCCGTATCCGACATACCTTTACGCGCACCATGGGTGGATGTAAAGTATTCGGCCATGGTCAAACCTTCTTTAAAGTTCGATGTAATTGGAACTTCGATAATCGAACCGTCTGGTTTCTGCATCATACCACGCATACCTGCCAACTGCTGAATCTGACGTTTGGAACCGCGGGCCCCAGACAACGCCATCATCAATACTGAATTCCAGTTGTCGCCGGATGTCTTGCCCAATGCAGCATACGCCATATCACCCAGTTTGTCGGTTGTTTTCTGCCACAAGTCAATCAGTTTATTGTGACGTTCGCCACCCGACAGCAAACCGTTTTGATATTGATCTTCGATTTCTTTGGCAACATTGCGTGTTTCATCCAACATCGCATCTTTTTCTTCTGGAATAACGATGTCGTCATAACCGATTGAAATACCACTGCGCGCGGCCTGTTCGAAACCAGTATTCTTTAACGCGTCCGCCAACAGAATTGTTTCTTTGTCGCCACAGCGTTCGTATGTCGTTGCCAACAATGCCTTGATTTCTTTTACCGGCATAACCTTGTTCACCAAATCAAATGGCATATTGTCAGATTTTGGCAACAATTCACCCAAAATCATACGACCGGCCGTTGTTTTATAGGTCTTGCCGTTGATACGTGCAACGATTGGTGTGTGCAATGTGATGGATTTGTTATCCAATGCCAACTGCACTTCGTCCATGTTTGCAAAACGTGGTGATTTTTCGGTGTGTTCGCCGTTAATCAGCGAGATGTAGTACACACCCAACACCATGTCTTGGGATGGAACAATCATTGGTTCACCGTTCGCAGGCGACAGAACGTTGTTCGATGACAACATTAATGTGCGTGCTTCTAACTGCGCTTCTAATGAAATTGGAACGTGAACAGACATCTGGTCACCGTCAAAGTCAGCGTTAAAGCCCTTGCAGACCAATGGGTGCAGACGGATTGCCTTGCCTTCAATCAAAACTGGTTCAAATGCCAACAGCGACAGACGGTGCAAGGTTGGCGCACGATTTAACAATACTGGGTGTTCGTGAATAACCTTTTCCAAGATTTCCCATACAATGTCTTCGCCGTTTTCAACCATCTTGCGGGCGGTTTTCAGTGTGTTTGCATGATCGCCCGTCAACAAACGTGAAAATACAAATGGTTTGAACAATTCCAGTGCCATTGTCTTGGGCAGACCCACCTGATGCAATTTCAGGGTTGGACCAGACACAATAACCGAACGGCCAGAATAGTCAACACGTTTACCCAACATGTTCATACGGAAACGGCCAGACTTACCACGCAAAGAATCAGACAGTGATTTCAGTGGACGACGATTCTGGGACACCATTGGACGTGCCTTGTGCCCATTGTCGAACAGGGAATCGACCGCTTCTTGCAGCATGCGTTTTTCGTTGCGAATAATGATGTCTGGGGCGTGCATTTCCATAAAACGTTTCAGACGATTATTACGGATGATTACACGACGATACAAATCGTTCAGGTCAGATGCCGCAACGTGGCCCGCATCCAATGTGACCAATGGACGCATATCTGGTGGAATAACAGGAATAATGTCAGGCATCATCCATGCAGGGTCGGTCTTGGAATCCAAGAACGCTTCGACCAACTTTAACTGTTTAATCAGGGCCTTGCGCTTGGCTTCGGATTTTGTTTCCGACAATTCTGCGCGCAGACGTGTGCGTTCATCGCCCATGTCCAGATTCGCGATGATTGAACGAACACCTTCGGCACCGATGCCAACGTGGAATGCGTCTGCACCAAATTCTTCAACGGCGGCCTGATATTCGTCTTCGCTGATGACATCATACTGTTTCAGGTTGGTCAACCCAGATTCAATAACAATGTATGCGTCATATGAAATAACCTGTTCCAATTTTTTCTGTGGCAGGTTGTTCAACAAAGTTGCGATTTTACCTTCGCGCAGGAACCATGTGTGCGCAACAGGCATCGCCAATTTAATGTGTCCCATACGTTCACGACGAACAGATGCAGAACCAACTTCGACCCCACAACGTTCACAGACAACGCCGCGGAATTTGATGCGCTTATATTTACCACATGCACATTCATAATCCTTGACAGGTCCGAAAATCTGCTGACAGAACAGGCCTTCGGCTTCTGGTTTCATGGAATGATAGTTGATGGTTTCTGGCTTTTTCACTTCGCCATGCGACCAAGACAAAATTTCTTCGGGGGAAGCGATTGTAATGCGCAAGGCATCAAATTGTTCCTTGGTTTCAATTTGTCCAAAAATCTTTTGCAACATATTGCTCATTATATTTTGCTCCTTATAAAATAGTTTTTAGTTGTTAGTGGCTAGTGGTTAGGGTGTGGGGATGCGCCCCACACCAATGCTAACAACTAATCTACTTTCTTGGGTGTCATTGCCAGCCCCAAACCGCGCAGTTCGCGTACGAATACGTTAAATGCTTCGGGTGTGCCGGTTTGGATGTCATCACTGCCCGAAATGATGGATTCGTACATCTTGTTTCGGCCGGTGATATCGTCGGACTTTACCGTTAACATTTCGCGCAACAGGTGTGCGGCACCATGGGCTTCCAACGCCCATACTTCCATTTCACCCAGACGCTGGCCACCCATGTGGGCCTTACCAGACAATGGCTGCTGTGTGACCAATGAATAGTTACCGATTGAACGTGCGTGAATCTTTTCATCAACAAAGTGATGCAGTTTCAGCATGTACATAACACCAACAGTCACAGGACGTGCAAACTTTTCACCAGTCATACCGTCGTACAAATCGAACTGACCTGTTTCTGGCAACTTGGCCAATTTCAGCATGCTGCGAATGTCTTCTGGGGTTGCACCGTCAAATGTTGGGGTTGCCATTGGCACACCATCACGCAACAGGGCCGCCTGTGCACGAACATCTGTATCGGTCATTTTTTCCAGTTTTTCAGCCGTCGCCTTGCCATAAACGTCACCCATAACCTTGCGCAGGTCATCGGTTACAGCACGCTTGGCACGAACTTCGTCCAAAACAGCACCAATCTGGGCACCCAGTGTGCGCGCCGCCATCCCAAGGTGGGTTTCCAAAATCTGGCCAATGTTCATACGCGATGGTACGCCCAATGGATTCAGAACCAAGTCAACAGGTGTACCGTCGGCCAAGTGTGGCATGTCTTCGACAGGGACAACCTTGGACACAATACCCTTGTTTCCATGACGACCCGCCATTTTGTCCCCAGGTTGCAATTTCATCTTGTGTGCGATGTAAACTTTTACTTCTTTTAATACACCGGCGTTCAATGAATTGCTTTCTGTGGCCTTGGACACTTCGGCGTCGGCCTTTTCATTCAACAACTTTAATTTCAGAACGTGCTGTTCGCGCAGTTCGTCAATCTTGTCTTGGGCTTCTTTGTTTTTGACAACCAATTTTTTAACATCGGCTGGTTTGATGCCTTCGAAAACTTCGCTGGTCAGTTTTTTGCCAATAAATGGTTTCAAACTGCCGGTGCCAGATTCGATGACCAAGTTTTCTGCAATTTGGAATACCTGATCGGCAAAGCCCTTTTCAATAATGGCGATTTCTTCTTCGCGGTCTTTGTTAATCTTTTCAATCTTTTGCAGTTCAATCATCTGGGTACGATCGTCTTTCTTGACACCATGACGTGTCAAAACGTTAACACCGATAACTGTACCTTCTTCGTTTGGTCCAACACGCAAAGATGTGTCTTTGACGTTTGTTGCCTTGTCGCCAAAGATGTTGCGCAACAACGCTTCTTCGGGGGTCAACAAGGTTTCAGTCTTGGGCGTGACACGACCAACCAAGATGTCGCCCTGTTTCACGCGGGCACCAACATAGATGATACCAGATTCGTCCAGATTCTTTAACGCTTCTTCGCCGACGTTTGGAATGTCGCGGGTTAATGCCTCTGGCCCCAACTGGGTGTCGCGAACCTTGAATTCTTTTTCAACGATTTTCACAGATGTAAATACGTCATCACGTGAAATACGTTCCGAGATAACAATCGAGTCTTCGTAGTTATAACCACGCCATGGCATAAACGCAACCAAGACATTGCGACCCAATGCCAATTCACCATAGTTCATAGATGAACCGTCGGCAATGATGTCGCCCGCAGAAATGCGGTCGCCAACCTTGACCAAAGGTTTCTGGTGAATGATTGTTTCACTGTTAGAACGTTCGAACTTTTCCAGATTATAGATATCTACACCGGTTACGACGTTGCGGCTGTTCATGCACTTGACCACGATACGGTTTGCATCCACAGATTCAACAACGCCACTGTGTTTTGCAACCTTGCCAGTACGAGAATCACGCGCCACTTCGCGTTCAATACCGGTTCCAACCAATGGTGCCTGAACGCGCAACAATGGAACGGCCTGACGCTGCATGTTCGATCCCATCAAAGCGCGGTTCGCGTCGTCGTTTTCAACGAATGGAATCAAACCTGTGGCAATGGACACCACCTGACGTGGTTCAACGTCGATTAAGTCAATTTCTTCCTTGGGCACCATGGTAAATTCGCCGTCAACACGCGCCGTTACGTCGTCTGTCAAAACGCCGTCTGCGGTTGTTGGGGTGTTACCCTGTGCAATCTTGTGCCCCAGTTCTTCGTCTGCGGTCAGGTATACCATTTTGTCTGTAATCTTGCCGTTTTCAACGACATAGTATGGCGTTTCAATAAATCCATATGGATTAACACGTGCATACGACGACAAATGGTTAATCAGACCAATGTTCGCACCTTCGGGGGTGTGAATTGGGCACAAACGACCATAGTGTGTTGGATGAACGTCGCGAACATCGATGCCTGCGCGGTCGCGGTTCAAGCCCCCAGGACCCAATGCAGAAATACGACGTTTGTGTTCCAATTCAGACAGCGGATTGTACGCGTCCATAAATTGGGACAACTGGGACGTACCCAAAAATTCAGATACCAATGACATCAATGGCTTTACATTGATAACATCTTGTGGCTGCATATTCGCGATGTTTGGCGATGACAGACTTTCGCGGACCAAGCGTTCAATACGAACCATACCTGTGCGGAAGTTCTGTTCCAGCAATTCACCAACTGTGCGAACACGACGGTTTGACAGGTTGTCAATGTCATCAACTGTGTCTTTGCGGTCAATGATGTTTGTTAATGTCTTTAACACCGCCAAGAAATCAGATTTAGACAACAGGCGTTCATCTTCTGGCTTTTTACCAGAATCGATTTTCAAACGCTTGTTCATCTTGAAACGACCAACCGCAGACAAATCATAGTATGCAGGTTCAAAGCCCTGACGCATAAACAGATTGATTGCCGCTTCTAGTGTTGGGCGTTCCCCTGGGCGGATGATGTTATAAATTTCAATTAACGCTTCTTCACGATTTGTTGTTTTATCTGCCAACAAGGTGTTGCGCATGTGCGCGCTGATTGTGGCGTTATCAATAGAAATCAAACTGATTTCTTTGATGTTCATTTTATCCAAATCGTTCAAAACGTCTTCGGTAATTTCTGTACCGGCTGGGAATACAACTTCGTCGCCAGACATGATTGGATCAAACAGGTATTCGCCAACCAATGATTCTGGCAAAATGCCAAAGTTCTTGGTTTCCAGCAACTTCTTCATACGTTTGCCGTTCAAACGATCGCCCTTGGATGCGATGACTTTTTTATCCTTGGTGCTATACAAATCATAGTTCAAACGGTATTTATCCAAACCATTGAACGCAGATGTTTCACCGGTCCAGAAATTGCCATCAAATACCAATGGAATACGCTGATAGAACGCAGACAGGATTTCAGTGTCTGACATACCACGAATTGTTGGTTTGCGTGGATCGGCGGTCCATTTCTTTTCATCTTCGGCGGCCGGCAAGCAACGCAACAGAACCGTTGCAGGAACCTTGCGACGACGGTCGATACGAACATAGATAACACCCTTGGATTCTTCAAAGTCAATCCATGACCCATGTTCTGGGATGATACGCGCAGTATATGTGATTGGGTTACCAGCAACCTTGGCTTCTTTGGTTGTTGCAAACACAACGCCTTGGGCACGATGCATCTGGGATACGATAACGCGTTCAACACCAGATGCGATAAAACTGCCGCGTTCAGTCATTAACGGCACTTCGCCCATGAATATTTCTTGTTCCTTGATGTCGCGCAAAGTCTTTTTGCCATCTTCGGCGACGTCCCATAAAATCAATCTCAGCTTCAATTTCAACTTGCTGGAATATGTCATATTGCGCAGCATGCATTCTTTGACGTTATATACAGGTTTGTCCAGTGTATATTCCACAAATTCCAAGTCGGCAATGCCGGCATAGTCTTTGATTGGGAACATGGACGAGAATACATTCTGCAACCCCATATTTTTACGCGATTGGGGGTCAACATCTGCCTGCAAGAAATCTTTGTAGGAATTATATTGTATTTCAACTAAATCAGGAAGCGGAGTTTGCAAAAAACTTTTACCAAAAGATTTTCTAAGTTTCTGGATAACTGCCATCGGTTTTAATCCTTTTTTCTGTGCGTTTTGCAAACGAAACGATATCAAGCAGGGCAAAAAGAAAATTCTTAAACAAATTGTGAATAATTTTTTTAAAGATTCCAGATAATTAAATAATTAACTGCAAATTTTTATTTGAATGTATGTCATACATCCTGCATAAAAATTTTTGTTTCTTCCTTAATTATCTGCCACAATTTATTTAACAATCTCCTTTTTGCCCCGCTTTTTTCGCGTATGTTTTTTGACTTTTGTCTTTTACGCCTTTGTGCCCGCATGGGATTTTCATCCCACGCGGGCGGCGTTTTTGTCATATTTTCATATGACGGATTCATTTTAGAACCATACGGTCCATGCCGAAATGAATTATTTCATTTCAACTTTGGCACCGGCGGCTTCCAAAGAGGCCTTTAATTTTTCGGCTTCGTCTTTGGCCAAACCTTCTTTAACGGCCTTTGGCGCAGATTCTACCAATGCTTTGGCTTCGCCCAAGCCCAGACCTGTGGCTTCTTTAACGGCCTTGATAACAGCCAATTTGTTTGCGCCGATTTCTGCCAAGATAACGTCAAATTCAGACTTTTCTTCGGCAGCCGCCGCAACAGGACCAGCAGCAACTGCAACAGCAGCAGCCGCGCTAACGCCCCATGTTTCTTCCAATGCTTTGGACAGTTCAACTGCTTCCAAAACGGTCAATTTTGACAATTCTTCAACTAATTTCTGAATGTCTGCCATTTTATTACTCCTAAGTTTTGTTTTAGGTCAGAATATTTGTATTCTGATTTTATTGTTCTTTTTTTCCATACTCTGCTGAAACACGTGCCAAGCGCGATGCAGGTTCGACCAAAATACGCGCGATTGTAGAACGGATTTCCAACAGGGAAGGAAGCTTGGATAACTGCATAACGCCGTCAACGTCCAGAACGTCTGCATCCATTTTACCACCAACGATTGTCAAATTTGGGTGTTCGTCCGCAAATTTTGCCAATACCTTGGTAACCGCCAAACCGTCAGTCGCAACTGCAACCGCTGTTGGGCGTTTCAGCATATCAGATACAGGTTCAAAGTCAGTGTCTTTTAACGCCAACTTCATCAAACGGTTTTTAACAACCTTGAATACAGAAACCAATGGGCGCAATTCATTACGCAGGGCTTCGAATTCTTGTACTGTCAAACCATGGTTTTCAATAACGAAAACACCGTTTGCGTCTTTCAGGGACGACTGCAACGCTGAAATCAAATCTGATTTTTCTTCGCGTCTCATCTATTTTTCCTTCAAGCTTCTGTTTTTGTTAACTTTCCATCCAGATTTCATCTGGGTGGGGCCGAGGTTCCTGCCCCAAAGAATCTTTTTTCTTTGTCTATGATGGGAATTAAGCGTCGCCGCACCATCAGTCTTGGACAGAAATCTGTTTGTGCGACCAGTTCATCACCGGTCGCAACGAATTATTTTGCATCAACCTTTAAGCCAGGGCCCTGTGTTGTTGCAACAGAGATACCCAAGATATATTGCCCTTTGGCAGATGCTGGTTTTACCTTTTTCAACTGGTCAATCAAGGCATTAGCATTTTCAACCAATTTATCGGTTGTAAATGACATTTTGCCGATACCCGCATGGATGATACCCTTCTTTTCTGCGCGGTATTCAATCTGACCGGCCTTGGCTGTTTTAACAGCATCGGCAACGTTGTTTGTAACCGTACCCAGTTTTGGATTCGGCAACAGACCCTTGGGGCCCAAAACACGTGCAATTTTTGACATTTTTGGCATCATATCAGGTGTCGCAATTACGCGATCAAAATTGATATTGCCAGCCGCCACAGAATCAATCAATTCTTCGCCACCAACAACGTCGGCACCCGCCTGCTTGGCTTCGTCCTGTGCATTGGCAGTAAATACAGCAACGCGGACTGTTTTGCCTGTGCCGTTTGGCAAAGACAACATACCACGAATGTTCTGATCGGCCTTGGTCACATCGATACCCAAACGGATAGCGATTTCCAATGTTTCGTCAAACTTTTTAGATGCATATTCACGCAAAACTTCAATCGCGTCAGCCAAAGAATACACTTTGTCTGCGTCCAAGTTCTGCCAAGTTTGCTGTTTCTTTGTCAGTTTCATGATATTACTCCTCTACCTTTACGCCCATAGAACGACACTGACCCGCAACGATATTCATTGCAGATTCAATGGAAGAGCAATTCAAGTCTGGCATTTTTGCGGTGGCAATTTCCTGAATCTGTACCTTGGAAATTGTGCCAACGAAATCACGTCCTGGCTTGTGTGAACCGATTTTCAGTTTTAACGCCTTTTTAATATAATATGACACAGGTGGCAATTTCATAATAAATTCGAAACTGCGATCTGTATAAACAGTGATAATACATGGAATTGGCATCCCAGGTTCTTTATCAGATGTTTTGTCGTTAAACTGTTTGCAGAATTCTGCGATGTTTACACCAGCAGCACCCAACGCCGGCCCAATCGGTGGCGCAGGATTCGCCTGTTTTGCAGGGACGACCAATTTGACCAATCCCTTAACTTCTTTCTTTGCCATTTTTCACTCCGTTTTTTTCGTTTGTGTCGTGGTACGATATGGCGTATCTACCACGTTTTGCTGTGATTTTACATGATATTTTTCAGAAAACCACAAAAAACTTTATACCCGTTCAACCTGACTAAATTCCAATTCCATGCTGGTTTCACGACCAAACACCAGAACTGTCACAGTCATTTTTTGTTTTACATTGTCCACATCAGACGCAACACCGTTAAAGCCCGCAAACGGACCATCGATAACATGCACCTCTTGACCAACTTCGTAAACAATATCGTCAGACGCAACCGCACCTTCTTCGACCTGTTTAATCAGACGGTGAGCTTCGGCTTCGCTAACCGCGATTGGCTTATTACGCGCGCCCAAGAACATAACAACCTGTGGAATTTGCTTTACCAGAGTAAACGTTTCGTTATTCATAACCATTTGGACAACAATGTACCCTGGAAAAAACTTTTTTTCAGTTTTAACACGTTTACCACCCTTAACCTCGGTAACCTCACGTGTTGGAACCAAAATTTCACCAAACAACGCATTCAGACGACGTTTATCAATTTGTTCACGCAGACCACGCGCGACCTTGTCTTCGCAACTTGTATGAACATTAACGACAAACCACTGCATTTTTTCTTCCATTTACGCTTCCTTTGCCTGCATTTAGAAAATCCATCCAACAATCGCGTTCAACACACTGTCCACAACAAAAAAGAACAGCGCCGCCAACCCAGAAAACACCAAACTCCTGATAGTTGCACGCACAACACTGTCGCGCGAAGGCCACACAATTTTAAACCATTCACTGCGAACAGACTTAAAAAAATCAAGTATTTTCTTCATAAAAAACTGCCTAAATTACGTAATTTTTTCAACTATCTATTGGCAGGGGCAGAAGGAAAGTTCGCTGTCGCTCACCACTCGTACCGATTTTGCGACGCAACCGCTTGCAAAATCTTACTCGTATGCGAACCCAACACCATTTATCTTCTTCGGGTTCGCCCCTTTACCCTGCACTGCCACATTCAAAAACACGAACGCATCGCATTTTTGAATTTGGCAGGGGCAGAAGGAATCGAACCCTCATCCGCGGTTTTGGAGACCGATATTCTACCGTTGAACTATGCCCCTGTGTGCCGCTTGACGTACCACATGCCAACATATAGTCTGCGACAGAATAGCACACGAATACAAAAAATCAAGCGGAAATATTATAATATTTTTCCACTATTCGCGCAAGCCAAAATTTAAACACCATACCGCCCGTCACACAACATTAGTGATTATGTTTAGTTTTTTCTTGCATAAGTCGGACACTTTTGTCTACAATCGTTTTAATCAAGGGGGAGAAATTCGTGCAAAACCGCGTAAAACCGCCAATTTTAATATCCAGAATTATGACGTTGGTGTTGGCTGGCGCGCTGGTCGTGCTGGGGGTTTTGGCGTTGACACTGGGCAAGATGTTCCCATTGAACCGACCACAAATATTCTTTTTAACAACAACTGTGCGTGATGACCAAGATATCAAACTGACCCAGATGCAGCCACAGGGCGAAAATCTGGACCGATATAAACGCGCATTTGTTCGCGAATACATCCGCCACAGAAACGAAGTCTTTACCAACGCCAAGGCAATGCATAAAAAGTGGAACGGCGAAGACGGTACAGTTCGCATTATGTCAACAGATGCGGTCTATGCGGATTTTATGAACACAACAATGTTTACCGCAATGATGAGTGAAATGCCAGACTTTGAATTTACATGTCCGGTGGTATTTGACGGAATAATGTATCTGGCGGCAGAAGACGCATATCAGGTAAAAATTCGCTATTTCTGTGCAGATAATACTGGACGGACGCGCCAAAAAGATTATACAATCAAATTGAAATTACAAGAAGAGGACAATTCGCAAATAAAGTGGGCAGATCGTATCGATAATCCGTTAGGACTGCGTGTGGCAGAATATTTGATTGTCGATGGCGACGGCGACCCATTAAATACTGGATTTTTGTCGACAGAACAATTATAAAAGAATATATAGAAACGGGAAGGAATTGGTATGAGCATTGTTAAAATACTAGGGTTAAACGCAACGATGTTATGTATGGCGGGCCTGTTGACATTGCCGGCATATGCCGCAGTTTACGGCGTGCAATCTGCGTGGGACAATCCAACCGCCAATATGGCCAGTGGCAGCACCAAACCAGGATATGCACAGTTGACATGGTCTGCGGGTTCTGTTTTACCAATCAAGTTGCGCAATGGTATGGTAACTATGGTTTCTTTGCCAAATGGCGAACAAATTGCAGATGCGGTTGTTGGAAACAAAGATTTGTTTACCATTGACACAACACAGGGCGATCGCACAATGTTTATTTCACCGGCAGGCGGTAACCAAGGTTCTGATACAAATATGATTGTAACGGGCAAGTCGGGCAATAAATATATTTTCTATTTGCGCAGCGAACCGTCTAATTCCAGTGAAATTACATATTCACAGGTTGATATTATGCTGGACGGTAATGGCACGTTGCCGATGACAGGTGGCGCAACAGCCACATCCGGTGGGGCCAGTTCTATATTCAACAAACCAACACCACAAACGTCGGTTGTGGGGGCGGATGGCGAAGACTATGGATGGATAAAATCAATGAAAATTGATCCATCAGAATTTCGCTTTGATTTGGACATCTTTGTTCCAAACCCAGATGACTATGTAATTGCGCCAGAACGCGTGTGGCGCGACAGAATATTTACATATATTGACTTTGGCGACAAAGTTATTGCAATGACCCAACGTCCGGTTGTATCCCTGTTGGTCGAAGGCGGGGAATCACCAGTTGGATTCCGTACAGACGGCGAAGACGGCCGCCTGTTAATTGTCGAAGCGGTGGGCGATATGGTTCTGCGCAGCGGTCAGCGTATTGTATGTATCAAAAAGCGTGAAAAACCGTTCTTGATTGCAGACACAGCATCTGTTATGGCATTGGCCGAGGCCAACGTTGCACAAAGTATGCTGTCGGGGCAATCACTGAATAACATCGCATACACAGACAGTATGGCCGCAATGAGTATGGGTACCGGATACACTGGCACACCTGTATTTGTCGGCAACACCCAGACCGTTAATCCGGCGACGGGTGCAGGGTACTATATGCCGGCAGGGTTTGTTGCGCCACAGGCGATGCCACAGGCATCATCGGGCAGTGTTGTAAACATGTTGCCACAGCAACGCAATACCGCGGGCGCATATCTGCCACAGACAAATATTCCACTGATTACCAGCAACCAAGTTGGGGTGGCGGTTGAACTGAAATCAGATACATCGGTCAAGGCACTGGATGATTATTGGACAATGTTGTTGGCCAAGTTTAGTGGCGAAGATGGTCAGGGGCTGTTGACACCGTACAAAAACATGGTGTTCTTTGCGGTTGATGAACAGGGCGTTGGCGAATTAGGCGCAGAATCAACGACGGCGCGTCAGTATCGCCTGCGCATTGGGCCATTGGCGGATATTGAAACGGCGCAAACATTGTGTGATAAACTGTTAAAGTTTAGCGGCACCAGTTGCAGCGTTGTACGGATGCAGTAAAAAAAACGTGGGTTCAGGGGATGAGTAAACTTAAAGAACAGATTTCAGAACTGCGGCAAAATACACCAAAACGTGTACAGTGGTTGCTGTTGGCGGCGGCGTTTGTTGTGGTGTTGATACTGTTGACATTATTGTTAAGTGGCGACGATAATAGCGCATCAGAAATTGAAGACACTGTACCTGCGGAACTAAAAATTGCACCTGATATGGTGAATTGGTCTGATGTTATTGTCGGCCAAAAGAAAACCGAAACAGTCAAAGTATCTGCGACGGCGGATGCAATGATTGCAGATGTTCGTACACACGAAGAAATCAAGGGGCTGATACTGCGCGACACGTGTAAAAAAATACGCAAAATTGGTCCAACGGTGGCGTGTGAAATCTTTTTAGAATACGCACCAACGGCACCGATGGCGACAAAAAATCTGCCAGTGTTTATTGATTGGTATGGGGCAGACGCAACAGATGCCATGACCAAAACAGCCAAGATTGTTTTGACGTTGGGGGCGACTGCACCTGTGGCACAACCAAAACCAGAACAAAAGCCAGAACCGGAACCAGTTGTTGTACCAACACCTGTGCTGGATGCGATACCGGCGGACGATTTCGCATCTGAACAGGAAATAGAAGCAGAGCCAGAACCAATCGTTATCAAGGAAGAAATTAAACGCGAAGTCGAAGCGATTGCACCAGCGATTACTATAAAACAGCCAGCGGCAGAACCTGTGGCAGAAAAAGGCATCGTTATTCCAGATGGCTGTTCAGATTTTGCATTTCCGGCATATGGCACAAACGGCCGTCAAATTGGGTGGATAAAACCCAGCGGGGGCGCGTATTACTATCACCCATTTGCAGACAAGGAATGTCGCAAGGCAGCCGGTGTATATAACCCAGACAATGGAATCATAACCGACGACAGCGGCAAAAGAATTGGCACAGATGCAGAACATATCGGATGGGCGGCAATTAGCGGTGGTGCAATACCAAAACTGTCGAACGCACCGGCGATAAAACAAGTTAATCGTGCCGAACAGTTAGAGTTATCTAAACTGCCAAACAGTGGTGGCGCAGGACGATTAAGCGCGGACGGCATAGAATCGTTGGGTGGGCTAAAATCTGCACCACAAGAAGATGTTATATATGGTACATCGGGCGATGAATACGCAGTTATTTCAACACAACCATATGATCGCAGTTTTGTCCTGCGTCAGTACAAACCAATTCCGGCAACAATTGTATCCGAAGTTCGCGCCGATGCCAGCGTCTATAAAGATGGGCATCCATTACCAGTGCGTGCGACAGTGGACAGAAACGTTTATTCAGATGATGGCCGCAATATTATTATCCCAGCGGGGACGTTGATGTTGGGTTATGTGACAGGTGATTTACCAGGGCCATACAAAGCGATTGGTCGTATGCAGATTAATTGGTATCAATTTATTCGTCCAGATGGTGTTGAATTTAACTTTGACACCGATAACAATCCATTTGCAGGTGATGCACAGGGGCGTGTAGGTGTCCCAGGGCGCGGCAGTACAGATTATATGGAACAGTTTATTATGCCAATGTTGACAGCAATTGTGCCGGCGGCGGTGAATTTGATTGCGCCTGTGTCTGATGCGTTTGTAAATCAGATCGATTTAGATAATAACACAGTCGTTCAAAGCGGGACAGTGCGTTCATCAGAACTGGCGAAGAATGAAATTATAACCGCATGGAATCAGGTCGCACAAAAACTGATGGTTGATATGATGGACAATACAGTTCCACCATTTACAATTGCTGCAGGTACGCGCATTACGGTCTATTCACCTGAAGACTTGATTGTGGTATGCGGACCAGATCAGGGTAAATGCTATGTAAAAGAATACTATTCCAGAAGTTTGGCATCAAAGCGCGAACAATACAACAGCGATAAATTGCGCGGTTCTGTTAACATCGATCAATCAGGTCCAGATTGGATTGGTCAGGTGCGTTCATTTGCGGTTGGCGAATGTTGCGAAAACGGCAAAGTGAAAAATGGCTATGAAAACGATAGTCGATGCAATACGTATGATTATCGTACACTGTTGTTCTATTGCCAGTCCAGCCAGTACGAGGCGATTAACAACGCCAAGCAACAGGCGGTATATGAAAATCAGCAATCCACAGACAACAAAAACAGTGTTGCATATATCAGCAATCAAGGACAACAAGCATATAATGAACAGGTCTTGGGACTGACATACGACGAAGAAACAGGCGCGATTGAAAATCCATTTAATCAGCCAGACGCCCCCACCGAAGAGGCACCAGCCCCAATCATGTGCGAAGGAAATGTTGCACCAGATGCAAATGGATGTTGCCCAGGGGAAACATATACGGATATGGGTGAACAAGGATTTAACTGTTGCCCAGACACAGGGGGCGACTGTTTCCCACCGATTATATAGGATTCCCCCCGTCAGGGGGATTTTTTACAATCGAAAATTGACGTACGCAGCGATGCGTACTTTTTTATTAACAGAATGATATAAAGAAACAAGAAAAATAAAAAAATCGATTCGCGTGTAAAAAATTGAAATCGCGTTCCGAATCTGTTTTCTGATTTTTACTTCAACCGTTGGTTGTAGTGTTTTACAGGAATCTTTTCTTGGTCTATATATCCTATTAACAAATACAACCAAAGGAGAAAGAAAAAATGACACAAGCAGCGATAATCGCAACATATGAAAAATTCCAAAACGCAGAGCAGTTATGGTTCTGGTTTCTGTATTCGCGCAGCGTGCGAAACAATGCGTTTACACACGTGCGCGCGGCCGCAACACAGCGACCATGCGAAATACTGGATGTCGAAACATTGATTACAAAATTATATTTATCGGGTCGGTTAACGGACGAACAACTGAAAACAATGAAAAGATTTGGCGACCGGCGACGCGCACCACATCAACACGTATGGAACGAAAATCGCGCAGCGGTTCAATGGACCTGTGCGATGAATATACTGGGGGCTGCGGCACGTCAACGTGGATGGATTGAATAATATACCCCGCAAATGCGGGGCTTAAATAAATGGGGAATAACTATGATAATCATTGGTTTTTCAGACAAGACACGCAAGATATTACCACGTATATGCTGTGGACAGATGAAACATGTCGCGCCAATCGCGGTGCGTGGCGCAGAACTGGTTCTGTATCAATTTGTACGACGCGGGCATGTACAACAAATTAAACTGAAAATGCGCGATATAAAGATACTGGGGGCATACGGATGGCGGTTTGTATATGTGCCATGCGCCCTGCCCCAAGAATTTGATACGCATGGTGTGTTGACCTGTGTTCAGTTGACCAAACGCGCAATAAAAATGAAAAACATTTGGATTCAAACACCAAACGCGCTGTACAACCGGATTAAAATTTAAGATACAGACAGTGCTTATAAAAAACTTGCAAAAAATCGCTGTACGCGGTAAAATATATGGCGTACAGAAGAAAAACAACTGCCGAATCCAATGGGACGATTGTTATCGGCATAATGTTTAAAAATTTAATCCCAGATTTCTGCATTTTTTATCCCCTCTCTTTTGCCGAATCTAAACGTCGGTTTAGGTGTAGTATTGGGAACATGCCAAACAGCACAGGCAATATTGACAACACCCTGCTGGTCAAAGTCAATATGCACCGCACAAATATATAGTGGATGTTGCTGTCCTGGGGGGACAACAGGTACCATTTATAATTGTCCCAGCGGATGGACATGGGATTCAACGTCAAAACTATGCACACGCAGCACTACGTCAGGAACAGATGATGACGGCACGTACACGCAATCATATGGGACATGTTCATACACATCCACATCAACATACGAATGTTACTTACAAACAAACTATAAGACAAGTGCTGAATGCTATTGCATCGGAAATGTTGCAGAAATGTAAAATGCCAACCAAAGGAAATAACGTTATGAAAACATTTATTTTGATTTTTGTAAGCTTAACAATTACATCACAAATTGCATATGCGGCATGCACCGCAAACACCAAAGTTTACACGTCTTGCAAAACGGGACGTTATCTGGAAAACGCTGTGTGTAAACCATGTCCAGCCGGCACATATGGCGGGGGAGGAACGTCCGCCAGTTGCAGCCCATGTCCAACACATAATAGCGTTAGTGGCAGTTCAAGCAGTGGTTCTACGTCCAAAACAGATTGTTATATATCATCTGGTTCGTCATGGTCGTTTTCTGTTCCCAATATTGGGTCTGGTAACGAACATTTCAATTCAACCTGTTATTATTCAAATTAATAAAAAATCCCGCCGGTTGGCGGGATTTTTTAGTTTTCTTTCTTGCGGTTTTCTTCGAACCAGTTTCTGATACTTTCAACACCTGAATCCAGCAAACACTGTTCACGTATTGTGGCCGAATCCTGACCGGTGCGTGGGTCAAAGTCAGTTGGGACCGTTGCGCCAGTACCATTCAAGATTTCATTCAATGTCACAATATTGCGGCATGTGTTTGTGGTATAATCTTGGGTGTTGTTACACTTATCACTGTCTGCCTTGTCAATAACGGCCTTGAACTGGGACGTAGATGGATTACAAATCATTTCTTCATAGCAATGTGGAACGTTTGCAATCTGGGCGCAGTATGTTTTGATACGCGCATCTGGCCATGACGGATTTGATGACAACTGTGTTTCATAGCAGTCATAGATTTCACTGAAACATTCGTTAAAGTTCGTACCCGCCTGAACCGCTGCATTCAAGATGGATTCCGCTTCTTCGGTGGCGAATTCCAAACGTTTCTGTTGCAGTGCCTGTTGTGCGGCAACCTTTTGATAGCCAATATTCTGTGCCGTTGTACGCAGTTGTTCACCATATGCATCGCAGTCTGCGTTCGCATCCAAGGCGTATTTCTGCATAATGCTGCGACGGGCATCTGCAACCGGCCCACGCAGATTTGAATATGGATCGCCAGATGCAGCGGTATAGCCAAAACATGTTGCGGTATTCGATGCGCTGTAGCCACTGCTGGGGTTAACGAAGTTTAATTCGTATGTGCCAGTGTTGTTTACAGTAATGTGGCTGTTGTAATTATATGGACACTGGGCGGCACCATTGCTGCACTTGGTGCCAGATGGTGGGGTGCCGCAGGCCTCGAAAATACCGTTAAAGCAGGAATCCAATACGCGTGCGCAAACATTGTTGTGGGCGTATTCAAATAATTCATAGCCCCATGTTTCGGCCAAACTGTCGGTCAAAGAATCCGAAGATGATAACGCACCGTCGATACCGGCCAGACCACTGACCACAGATGACAGGTTGTCAAATGCGGATGTCAGACTGTCTGTGTCATCGGTTACGATTGTTAATGTCTGTTCTTTGGCGTTGGCCCATGCCTGCAATGATGCCAAGATGTCAGAACCGTTTCCATCCAGATTCTTGACATCGAATCCAAAATCATTTCCGTCTTCTTTGCAGTATGATGGGGACGATTTTTCAGAACAAGTATTGTCAAAGATACCATGTTCTTCGCACCATGTGCCAAATTCTTCTTCACTGGCGGTGCCATTTTTGCTGGCGTCGCGCCATGAAACACAGTTCATGACTTTTTCTGCATCTGTTAACTGGAATGCCTCGGAAACGTCTTTACCCTTGTTCGCAATCAGCAATGCCAATTCACCGGACACCTTAATCAATTCTTCGTTGGCGGTTTCCAAGGCGGTTTCTGCCTCTGCAAAGGCCTTGACACGACCGGCACATGCACAACGACGCTGGGCCGCGTTACGTGCCGTACAAATTTCGTCCATGCAGGTATAGTATGATTCCATACAGTTGCTGAACGCATCAGCAGAAATCAAGCCAGTCGTAGAATCAATGATGTTTGAATAATTGCCAGTGTACAATTTGTTGGTCAGGTATGAATAGGATGTTGGTGCAGACGCCTTGGACCCGCGTATCGCACTGCCCTGTAATGAAACGCGGGCATTCTGGGCCGCGGCTGTTGTTGCGGTGCGTGCACGTACACTGCGCGTACTGTTTGCATTTGCACGCGATGTGGCCGCCATCTGGCGTGAAACAACATTGCGCGATGCGGCATTCACGCGACCATTTGCAGTGGCGCGTTGTGCGTTTGCACGCGATGCGACGGCGCGACTTTGTACAGTGCTGCGCGATGTGGTGGCACGCGATGCATTTGCCGATGGGGTGGCAACCGCAGTACGGGCAACCGTTGCACGCGATGTCGCGGCAGTGTTGCGCGGACTGGTCCGACCAGAATTACGTGTTGTTGCCGCACGCCCAGACTGTGGCGCGGCAACAGAATTTGGATCATATGGGGCGATTGGGTCCGCCAAGACCGCACGCATTGACAATAACGTTGAACATACAAAAAACGCACCCGCCAGCAGGAAAACAGTTCCAACTGCATTCTTGAAAGAATCCGCGATTTTCTGACTTTTCATAAAACTCTCCCTGTGTTCTGGGATTATGCCCAGAAACCCAACCTTTCGACGCGACTGCACCATGCAGGACGCACGTATAATTTACTTAATTATAACAATTTTTTTCAGGTCTGTAAACAGTTTAGTCATGCCAGAACGCCATTGTTATAAGAATTATATCAAATAGATAAAATCTGTTCGATTGGTATAATTTTATTCATGAAACGAATTTATGCGTTATTTTTTATGGCGATAACATTTTCTGCGACCGCCAACCCGATGTTTTCAGACGGCACACGCAACAGTGTTGGCATATATCTGGCCCAAGGAACCGGCCAAGGCGATTTAGGACACTTGGTTTTTCCATGGGATTGGCGCGTCGGGCCGATGAGCATGCTGATGGCAAAATACAGTCAACCGACCAGTTTCTTGCGATTACCGGCCCGCATAAACATAGATATTTTACAGAACGTGGCATACAACAGTGCAGACGGCACTTCGTTTGCCGCACTGGGGGTGTCGTGGGATGTTGTTTTGTTTGAAATGTGTGGTTGGTATGCAGGCGTTGGCATCGGCCCATACATGCGCGACAGCGGTGATAAATATGTGGCCAGTCGTCTGGTCTTTGGCGAACGCGTTTTTATCGGCAAAGACATTGGATCGCGGATGCGGGCGGAACTGTTTAGTCAACACTTTTCCAATGGCGATTTTACAGACGTTAATCGCGGTTTTAATTTTCTGGGGCTGGGGGTTAATTACAGTTTTTGATAAAAAACCGCCCAGATGGGCGGTGTTGTTTATTTTGTAATTTCGTCTGCAATCAAATCGACCGCATTGTTTGGAACCAACGCTTTTTTTGCCATCTTGTCCAGTCGCGACGGATTATCAAACAATTCTGTCAGTGTCGCCGTCAGCCACTTTGGCGTAAATTGAGATTGCGCAATGGCAAAACCACCACCGTTTTTGGCGAAACTGGCAGCGTTGGCGGCCTGATCTGGGTTAATCCCCAGCGGGACAAATATCGCAGGACGACCAATGGTTTGCAATTCTACGACGGTGCTGGCCCCACTGCGCCCGATTACCAAGTCGGCACCAGCGATTGCGCCCGCCATGTCATGGATGAACGACAATACGTTTGCGCGAATTTTATTGTCTGCATAGAACTTTTGCAGGCGCGCAACATTTTCAGGGCGTGTCTGGTGTGTAATAAATATCTTTTTATTTTTCATTGCTGCAACGGCGGTTGGTACAACATCGTCTAAAATCTGGGCACCCAAAGACCCGCCTGTAATCAACAATTTTGACGCATTGGGCAGTGGCGCACCCGCCGCCGCCAGAAAGTCGCGACGTACCGGCAGCCCTGTATACACGACACGCGTGGTGGAATTTGGGATTCCGGATACCGTTGGAAAACTGGTCATCAAGGTCTGAACCCAGCGCATCGCAAATTTATTTGCGCGACCGATTGCCGCGTTCTGTTCGTGCAGGAACGTTGGAATACGCCATACGTGGGCGGCAAATACCGCCGGCACAGACGCATAACCACCAAAGGCAACAACCCGATCGGGACGACAGAACATAAAACGCAACGTCAGTGCAAATGCAGATACGGCAATCTTGGTCAGGGCCCAGATTTGGTTTATACGACTTTTTGCGCCAACCCCAGATGCCCACACGTGAACCATGCGTGCGCCATTGGGTGCGCCACGTCGCACCATATCACGAACACGACCGTCGCACGAAATTGTAATTCGATGTCCACGCGCCGCCAAACATTCTGCAACACTGAGTGCAGGATACACATGTCCACCAGTCCCCCCTGTTGCAATCCAAATTTTCATATCAACCCCCTTGGTATATTTTGGTTATTTCCATTTGTCTTCGCGTACCAGTGCCAACACCATCCCGAATAGCAGACAATAGGCCAACAACGAACTGCCCCCATATGAAATAAACGGCAGTGTCATCCCCTTGGGCGCGAACAGATTTAATGTCGTTATCATGTTAAAGCAAATTTGAAAACCGAACAATGCCGCCGTTCCACCAGTGGCATATAACACGAACAGGTCGCGTGCCTTGGTCGCGTTTACAATCAATCGGCGTAATACATAGAACAGCAATACCAACAATCCACACGACAAAATTGCACCTAGATCTTCGGCAATGGCCGCAAAAATAAAGTCTGTGTGAACGTCGGGCAGGTATTGCTTAACAAACGCGTCGTCTGCGCGTGGCAGCAATCCCCCATGGCGAATTGCATCGACAGAATTATCGACCTGATACGTATCGCCTGTACCGGTAAAAAACGCAATCAATCGACGCTGAACGTGGCCCAACGTGAAAAATGCCACCGTCAACATTCCTGCACCAATCAAGCCGAAAACAGGAATTAAAATCAATGGCATCCCTGCAATAAATATCATCGCACCAAATACCAGCAAATACAAAATCGCTGTACCAAAATCAGGGTGGTTAAATATAATAAACACAACCAATCCAAACAGTGCCAGATAGTACACCCAACTAAGCCATGTGTCAAAACGCCACGCGTCTTTGTTAGAGAAGATGTTTGTGCCGTATCTGTCTTTCATTCGCGACAAGAAATACGCTGTCATGATAATAAACCCAGGTTTCATAATGTCTGACGGCATGACATTAAAGAACCCAAACGATACAAATCGTGCAGAATTATTGATAATATGCGGCGCAATCACCGTCAGCGGCAATAACGCCAAACCAAATGCTAAATTTGCCGCCGCCAACAGCAGCACCTGCTTTTTATTCAAAAAACTGGCCCCAAATAAAATCGTCATACCCATTATGTAAAAGGGTATTGCCTTGACCAGAAAGAAATGCCATGGTTGGCCAATGCGTTCTGCGGCAACAGAACCCGCCGACAGCGCAAACACCACCGACAACACAACCATCAACAGCACACACCCCAACAGACGGCGGTCAATTTCGAAATACCAACTGGTCAGACGACTGTCTTCTGTACGATTTATTTTAAACATAGCACCCATACTTTATGCAAATTTTAACAACACCAATGCCAAGCCAGAAAATAATATCGATATGATGAAAAAGCGTTCTACGATTTTAGTTTCTGTCCAGCCCAATTCTTCGAAATGATGATGCAGTGGCGCACGCAAGAATACGCGACGACCTGTGCCGGTGATTTTGCGTGTGGCCTTGAAATACATTGTCTGAATAAACGAAGACAATAATATCAACACCATCATACCGGCGGCAACGCCCATAATAATTTCGGACTTTAACAACATGGCGACCGTCCCCATAAAGCCACCCAGTGCCAACGAACCAACGTCCCCCATAAAAATGGACGCAGGTTTAGAATTATACCACAGAAAACCAATCACTGCCCCAAACGCCGCCCCCAGCACCGCGTACAGACCACTGGCCGTTGGCAGGAACATAACTGTGTCCATAAAACCGATACGGGTCGCACCATACAGTGCCACAACCAGCACCACCAGAACCGGCATATATAATTTAGACAGCATCCCATCCAATCCATCGGTGATGTTTGTGGCGTTCGCACTGCCGCAAATTACAAAGTATGCAAACACATAGTACAGCAACCCCAGCGGCAATATAATTCCCGCACCAATCGCCAATGAATATTCGGGAATATATGGCGGCATCGTTTTATTTATCAAATACGCCAGAATAACAACAAATATGCCTTCGACCACCAGTCGTGTTAATGGCGACAATCCGTTGGATGCCTTTTTAGATTGCGATGTTACCTTTTTATAATCATCGATAAATCCCAATCCGCCAAACATCAGCAGTGCCACCAGCGCAATCCATCCAGTTGGGTTGTAAATTGGCATAAACAATAAACTGCCCACCAAGATGGCAGCAATAATCAAGATACCACCCATTGTTGGGGTGCCAGCTTTTTGGCGATGTGCCTCTGGGACATTTTCACTGATTGGCTGTCCACGTTTTTGCAGCAGATGCATTGCCCGCACAAACGGTCGACCGAACATCAATACAATCATAAAAGCAATGAAAAAACCACCTGCAAACTGGGTCCATCCACTGGCAAAAAAAGACAACCCATAATCCAAAAAATAATCTGTCAGCATAAAACATCCTTTCCTTTATGCTGACATTCTATCACAAAAGATTTGATAAACAAATGTTATTGTGCGGATTTATTCGCAGACAATCGCATCGCCATCATTGACAAACATTGTCCACGCATCCCCCTTGTTCCACAGGGTAATTTTATCATCGCCCAACTGGCCATCATATTTTGCACCAGATGCAGATACCACTAAATACAAAACAGTGGCATCTTCATTTATTGTTGCATCCAACATTGTGCCGTCGTCATTTGATTTAATTACAACACTGTAATCACCACAGACAATTGGTTTTTGATGCGGTTTACATGCGCCCAGCATACTAATCAATACGATTAACGAAACAAATTTACTCATTTACCCAGCCCCCTTGTTTTAAAACACGCCACCGACAACCGGACCGCGTTCCGCGCCAGATGCCCGCGGCGCAGGGTTCGGTGTTTGGCCTGATTTGAATGCCTCTAGTATAATTGTGCCAGACGGATCGGCGGTGGCGGCGGCACCACTGCGGCGATTAACACGCATAAATGTCAGGCCGTCCGGAACCGCAAAGGGCTGATTCTTTTCATCGGCCAATGCCACACGCATAAAGTCTGCAAATACGCGCGCCGCCATGTGCGAACCGGCACCACGTCCCAACGGCTTTGGCGTGTCATAGCCCAAGTATACCCCCGCAATTAAATTCTTGGAAAAGCCGACAAACCATACGTCTTTGACATCATTTGTTGTTCCGGTTTTACCTGCGATGGTGTGGCCGGATACGCGCGCCTGTTTACCTGTGCCACGTTCAACCGCGCCCTGCAAGATTGATACCATTTGATACAAACTTTGCGCATCGGACAACGGTTCAGATTCTGTGGTCATCTGGGGCGGCAGCAAATCGTCAGACCATTCGACAATCTGGGTTGGCGCGCCACCGATTACACGACCATATCTGTCTTCGATATAGTCGACCAACTTTGGCTGAATTACGCGACCGCCATTAATGAACGCCGAATACCCCAGCACCAATTTTTCCAGCGTTGTTTCACCCGACCCCAGTGCCATTGACAGGTTCATATTCTGCATATCTGGGGGATAGATGCCGAAACGCTGGGCGGCCTCGATCGCGTTTTGGGTGCCAATCTGTTCAACCAAACGCACCGTCGGCACGTTGCGCGACGTTTCCAACGACAGGCGCAGCGGCACATCGCCCAAGAATTTTTTGTCGTAATTTTCCGGCTTCCACAACTGGTTATTTTCGCGCCATCCAACAATCGGCGCGTCCAGAATCATTGTCTGGGGCGAAAACCCACGTTCCAATGCCGCCAGATACACAAACGGTTTTATCGTCGAACCAATTTGACGATATGCCTGTGTTGCACGATTAAAAGAACTTTCATTAAACGAACGGCCACCCGCCATCGCGACAATACGCCCTGTGTGCGGATTCATGGCAATAATCGCGCCCTGTAATTTATCGGTACGCCCCGCGTTATAGGCATCTAATTCCTTGTTCAAGGCCGCAGATGCCGCCATTTGTAATTCTGGGACAATGGTTGTTTTGATATACAATCCCTGATTGTACAACGTTTCGCGCCCCAGTGTACCCAACAGTTGGCGACGCACATCTTCGGCAAAGTATTGAAATTCTTCTTGCATTTGGGCGGTAAAACCACTGTTGATATTTAGTTCTTCGGCCGCAGCGGCATCGGCGGCAGACTGGGTAATAAAACCTTCTTCGACCATGCGGCGCAAAACATAATTGCGACGTTCAACCGCGCGTGTGCGGTTATTCGGTGCCTTGGGCAGGGATGCCAAAAATGCACATTCGGCCAGTGTCAATTCGGATACTGGTTTATTAAAATACATCAGTGCGGCAGACCCAACCCCATATGCGCGCGCGCCTAAAAATATCTGATTCATGTACAGGGTTAAAATATGCTGCTTGGAAAAACTGCGTTCCAGACGCAATGCCAATATCGCCTCTTTAATTTTGCGCGACAAGGTGCGTTCAGATGTTAAAAAGAAATTTTTCGCAACCTGCTGGGTAATGGTGGATGCGCCCGACAATGTTGTATTATACCCCATCATACGCATAGCGTTGTTCGCGACCGCACGCACAATGCCCTGAACATCAATCCCAGGGTGTGTCCAGAAGTTTTGGTCTTCGGCGGCAATGAACGCATTAACCAGTTGTGCCGGCATATCGGCATAGTCGATAAAGACACGACGTTCTTCGGCATATTCAATTAACAACGAACCATCAGACGCGTACAGGCGCGTCGCCACCGGTGGGGCGTATGTTGCCAACTTCTTATAATCAGGCAGGTCATTGCCATAAATCAACACCAATGCCGCCAATGATGCAATGCCCGCCACAAACGCCCAAAAGAATATATTTAATAAAACACGCAAGAATTTTTTTATTTTCATAATAGCCGAATTTTAAGATAAATTTTGCCATTTTGCAAACACTTTAGTTGCATTGTTTAGGAATATATACATATGGCGACCAATATTGCCACGCGATACAATATTCACCGTTCGAAACATTCGGTGATATAGGGCGCGGCCCAAATCCATACACATCACGCGTTGATGTGTTTTTATTATGCCTTATAGGGTTGTGGGGGCTAATTTGCTGACTGGCAGGTACCATTAACCATTTTCAACCCACTGTTGCAGACACAGGTACCATAGTTATTGCGTTTAGAATTTTCTGGGCAATTTACCAGACACGAACTGCCCCATGCAGTATAACCCTTGTTACACATACAATGTGCGTTAACATAAGCAGTATCATTTCCAACTTCGCCGCTGTATTTCTGGGTCTGATACGTTGAATTGTCTGGACACAACAGCGATTGATAGAACATGTCAGAAATGTTGTCGATACAGGTTTCTTGGCCGCTAGTGCCGCTGGGGCATCCGTCATTGGTCGTGTCTGCGTCAAATACCGCATATGCACAGGTCAGCGCAACATTACGACACGCGCCACGCATAACGTTGCGAATACTCTCGATACTGGCACTGGATGACCATGCATTCACTTGGGTCACCTGCTGGTTATAACAGGTTGCAATATCAACCATACATGTTGATGCATAATCTGATATAATCTGCTGCTGGGCGGCGCGAATATTTACCATTGCACGCTGGACATAATTTACAACAACATCATTCCATTGTTTATATTTGCCATTAGTGTCATATGTATAACGCTGGCACTTGTCCAGAACGGCGCGACACAACCCTTCGTCGGTGACGGCCTGTTTTGTGCCAATTTTATGCATCAGATATGCCGCAACACACGACCCGTCATTGCCACCCATTTTTGTGTCATTGCCACGACTGGGGGCCTTGTTGCATTCGTCGGGTGTCATTTTCTGGTTTTTATATGCATCTTCGACAAATTCAGTGGTAATTGTTGCGTTGTTATAACTGGTCATAAATGCGGTTATCAGTGAAATATCCTGACCCAAGACAACTTCGCCATTTTCATCAATATACCGCTTGGTCGGATCAACACACTTAAAGTAATCATCGCCACAGACCATATCGTCGGTCATACACGTATTCAGGGCCGCGATACAGCCCTTGGCATCATATTGATTTTTATTTTGCAATACCGCCAAACGTGCCTTTTGCAACATCAGGTTTGCACTGCGAACATTGGACACCAATGTTTCGTTCATCTTGGTCAACCCTTGTTCGTATGCGATGCAATCCTTGTCAATCGCCAAATCATAATTACCTGTGATCTGTTGGGCGGTGGCACCGGCGTTTTTACACTGGGTCAAGACACTGTTGCAACGCTTTTTCGCCGCATTATACAAATCGGCACCACGCAGGTTGGAAAAACTGCTGGTGCTGTTGGTGTTCAAGAAATCCAGACTGAACAAATCCGCAGTTTCAGATGAAAAATTCAAATCCAAATCCAATCCACTGTACGTATCAGACGAATAAGACGTGTTCGAGACAGGATCACGAATTAAATCTTCGATTTCGGCCAACATATTGCGTGTTTCAGATGTGTCGACGGCACCAGACAGGGCCTCTTCGGCCTCGGTCTCGTTCATAATGGCGCGAATTTCATCAGCCGACAGTCCGACATAACGGATACGCTGGGCAACCTCGTTCAATTGGGTGTTTGCATCTTTGACTGCGTTTTCAACCTTGGTATATCTGGACAGGTTGGACGAACACGAACAACGCCCCTGATTTGCATCGATTACCGCGCAAAACTGGTCCATACAGTCATTATACTGCTGCTGGCACGATTTGTTTAATGTTGCGGTTTGTTCCAGACGTTCGGTCGCATCGGCAATACTTTCACGCGTGGCAGTTGTGGCGGCACGCGATTGAACGCCGCGAACCACTTCGTCAATATTAGAACCCGTTTGAACATTATCATCGCCAATGGTGGCGCGGCCGCCAACCTCGGCAGTGCTGGGGCGTAATGTCAGTCCCGCACGACGTACGGCCGGATTGCTGTTGATACTGGCAGATGAAACGCGGCTGTTGCGGCCGACAGTATTTACCGCGGCATCCAGATTAGAACGTGCAACATTGTCCGAATTTTTATTTGTTGATACTGCGCGTGTGATTATATTTGTGCGCGCCACAGATGCATTTGTGGTGGCGGTGTCAGATGGGGATGCGCCGCTAAAAATACGTGAAACAGTACTGCGTACAACGTTTGGGGCGGCCAAGGAACCATCTGTGGAATTTGTGGGCGTGCGTGTGGCAGTGCGTGCCACCGTCGACCGCGACGCAGAATTTGTTGTGGCCGCCGTCGTGTCAGATGTCGGCAAGGCACGCGAAATAGCACCGTCGGCAGCGATTGCTGCAGGTGCCACAACAATTAGTGCGAAAAAACAAGTCAGCAGTTTTTTCATTTCTTTTTCAATCGATTATATCATAAAAAAACAGATTAGTCATTAGTGTTTTTGTATATTATTTCTTGCCATCGCGAATAATCTTCCACCAATTTTTGGCGGTGCCATATGTCTTGTTCCACAAGGTGGTTATATCGCCGCGCACACGATCACCAAAACCAGTATTCACCGACATGCCACCTGATATATCTTTGGCAATTGACTGGGCGCGATTTGCAAAATGCAACGTTAATCCCGCCACCAACAGCGTTATCCAAAATCCCTGATTTTCCAGTGCAGGTATATTGCCAGACAAATCTGGTATAATACTGGACATCAGCGCAGCACAAAATGCCACAACGATAGACAGAGAAACAAAATACACCGCCGCATTGATGAATTTATTTACCAAACTTTCAATAGAACTGACGCTGAATATTGATAAAAACTGGTTAAATATATCGCCGACCATTCCTTTGTACGATGTCTTGCCGACAGTTTCGTTTATTGCTGTAAACGGCAACATCATCACGCCCAAGAATAAATCTGCAATTACCCCCAGCGCGATAAACGCAAACTTCCACGCGATGACAATAAACATCACCACGAAAACCAGCCCAACAACAAATGTAAACGCACTGTGCCCAATGCCCAGTTTCATCCACTGCAACCCAGTGGCCACCGCCGTATAGCAAAAACCAGACAGACGCGTTGGCACGCACATCATATCTGCGGCGGCGGTGGCATCAATGATACTGTTTGTCGATGTGTGCGCGGCGGCGTATTCACGAATTGCCGCACAGGTATCTGGCAAGGATACACCGGCACTGTGCGCAACACTGTTCAAAATAATATCTGATACGTATGTGGCAACACTGATAATCGGGCCCATAATCCACATAAATATCTGGGCCGGTCCAAATCGCAATACGATAACCCATACGACAATTAACAGACCTTTTTTTGCAATGCTGGTAAACAATTCTTGGGTTTTACCTTTGCCGGAAATCATCATATTGTATGTTTCAAACGCAATCCAAAACGCAAACACAACAAACATAAATATAATAACAAATCGCACCAATGATGAATCCAGAACGTCGGCCACAAACGACATTGCATTCATGAACATTAGACCAATCTTTGCCTCGATTGGGACATAGTCTTGGACCAGTTGGGATTGAAAGTTGCCACTGAAACTGTCGACATCACTGGTTAATTCAGACACAAACAGTTGCCGATTGTTTTCGGTCGCCCACGTGCCGTAATCGCCTACGTCCGGCATTGGGACATTTGATGCCGCACCAAACGCAGTTGTTGCCACGCCAATCACCATAACGACGACAATTAATTTTGATAAAAGATTGCGTATAATTTCATTACTTTTTACCCATCGCCTTGGTGATTTTTTCCGTTATTTGAACAGGCACCGCCCAAACCTTTTGTCCCAAATCGTGAATCCATGCGCCATAATCAAATTGTTCGCCAGAGGCAACACTGGAACTGTCAGACGGGATAGGCAATTTGATACCGCCACTGGGCAACAGTTTGTCGATTTGCGGACTGATTGCATAATAATACAAAAAGAACAAGAACAGCATCATCAATAAAAATTCAAGCCCATTGTCCATAAAGTCAAATGCATTGGGATACGTGCGTTCCACTTCGGCGCGGCGTGCGGTAAAGCAATTTTTAAATTTATCTGCATCCATTTCGCCGTCGACCAATGCAACCTGTTCGCATGTGGCAAACACATTCATCACCGACAATGTTTGTGCGTCTGGATTTTCTGCACGCGCCCCCATCATTGGTGGCAAAACAGAACTGTATCCATCGTTTGGCGCAGGGAAATAGGAATCGGCCGCATATGACACAGTTGCATAGATAACCATAACTTTCAGCGTTATTGCCACAATCCGAACCGCCGACGACACCAGCATTCCGACGGCCTTGCTCATTAGTCCACTGGCCTTGGCCCAGATGTTTTCAAACGCAGTTGCCGCCAACAGCAGCGGTAAAAATATTATCAAGAATATCAATTTAAAGACAACAGACAGAATCTGAAAAAATAAATCAAAACCGATAACCAAGAACATTAGTACTAAAACCAATCCGGCCATCCATGTCAATGCGCCACCGCCCAACCCCAACCATGCATAATTCATCATGGCGAAGCCACCGGCCGCCCCCGCCAACATTACACTGTTGATATTGCCCATTACGCACATAAACGGCTGCATAATTGGGTTTAAAATATCTGTGGCGGCGGATTGTCCAATCGCCCCCAACGCACCACACTGGGCCGCATCAGACACACCAGTGGCCAACATAGATAATTCAGAGCCAACATACAAAACCGGTGTAATTGTTATCTGGGAAATTGTTTTCAGTGCCGCCGTTCCGCCCATTCCCAACGCACCCATCAGCACACCGACAATCAGTATGCGAACGCCCTGTTTCCAAATTTTGTCGAACCATGCCTGCACTTCGATTTTGTGTTCCTTGGGGTCCAGTGTGGCGGTCTTTTTCGCATGGTCAAAAATATATTGGACAGTATGAATAAAGATATATATTCCAAAACCGATAACCATCAATACCCATATGTTATCAACCATCAAATTCCAGAATCGTTCTGTGGCACCGCCAATCACAGAAAACAGGTCTGAAATATACCCGCACAGAAAGCAACCATTGGCACTGGCAATATCGCCATTTTCAACCCCAACCGCGGTCAGAAAGTTATTCATACTGGTATATGTCAATGACGCACCACCAATCGACGACGACACATACCACACGCCCAGCCCCAGCGCAATCGCACCCATAATCAATCGAACAGCAATTAAAATCAACTGTGCTTTTAGCATTATTTCTTACCGTCCCCTGTTTCGCCGCCTTTGATAATCGTTGTGCCTATTTTCTTGGCATTTTCCCATATCGTACTGGTCAGGTGCAACATATCATTTGCCAACTGTTCACTTTCTGATTTTTCTTCACTGACACCAAATGCAGACAGAATCATCTTGGAAATCTGGGGGATTTGACCATAGATGTAATTCAGTACGTATACCAAGATTATGCAACTGGCCAGTGTCATGGCCTGCAAATTTTCAGTGTTTAAATCATCGGCAAAAACCTGACCAGATGTAATCGCCTGCATCAAGGTTGTGGTGTCTGCACCAGATAGGGAAAAGAACTTGGCAATAATAACCATGATGACGGTATAGGTTATGACCGCAGATGACAATGTAATTATTGCGTTTATCAGATTCTTTAATTGGCTGGTCCCCAGATTTTGCCCCATCTTGCCAATCCAACCGGGGACGTTGCTGGCACCCTTGAACGCGAACAGCATCAAGGACAACGGAAAGAAAAATGCAAAAAAGGTCATCGCAATTATGATGTCTGCAAAATAGCAGCAGTATCTGAAAAACAGTTTAAAAAATCCCCATGTCAAATACAGACCGATTGCAAACAAAATCACGTGTTTCAAGAAACTGCCAATCCCCAGCAACGCATCCCATGAAAACGCACGATCCATAACCGCGATTCCCAGTTTCATATATGATTGGAACTGTGTAATCGTTGTCTTCATCAACAGAATAATTTTGTCGCGCAACTGGGGACGATAGAATCCGGAATCACTCATTTCCATTGGTTGATAGTCAACCTTGTCTTCGACGCTGATGGTATCTTGCTGAACCATTGCCTGCGTGTACGCGGTGGCGATTTGCGCCGCCGGTTCAACAGTGATTGTTGTGATAAAGCGCGGCAAAACCACCCCCATACTTAACAGCCCGATGCACACAATCGCGTTAATAAAAACCTTTTGTACAGACTTCTCGTACCATGGGTCAGATGTGCCACCCTTAATCGTCTGCCATACCGCATGCAGTACAAAGAAGGAAAACAGCGTACAAAACAAAATTATGCAGACGGTTGACATTTGCTGATACGCGGCGGCGGCGGCATCCGATACAACTTGGAACAGACGGTCAAACAACCCACAGCCCCAACACTGCACCGTTTTATCCACCAAAGATGTTAACACGTCGTTCATTTTATTTTTTCTTTAACCAACCGATTGCTGTGCCGATTTTCTGGCCCCAATTTTTAAGATTAGATGTCATTGTGCCTGCATCAGATTTTACCTGTTTATACAGCCCATCCATTCCACCGCCGATGTATTTTTGCAGTTGCTTTTGCGTCATATCAAATATCTTGAACATCAAATAGAACGTCAATATTGCCGACATCCACGTCAGTGAATGTTCGCCAAATCCCATTGCAGAATTTGCAGTGGTTGGAACATTACTGGTGGCGGTGCCACCGGCGGCAACAACAAATATGGACGTGTCCCACTGGAACAGGGCCTTGATTATCGCCAAGTTAACACACAAAATAAAACCACACGCAATCATTGTTATAATCAGTTGTTGCAGGGCCTTGGTTATACCACTGAATACCGGCCATATGTCGAACCATTTATCGCTGGACTTCATAACATAGGTCAGAACATAAAACGGATACAAAATTAACTGCATTCCAAAATTAAATATTCCTTGGATAATCAGCAGTGCCATAAACAAATTACTGGACACAAAGGTAAAGACCAATAAAATCCCCGTTATCAGATTCATAAAGTCCGCGCCACCATGCGGCACCAATGTTATCAGCCCGCGCAGACCACGCGTGATAAATTCAAAGCCACGTTTTACAATCTGGTTGTTTGCATGCGATAAATCTGCCACCGGCTGAACCAGAAATTCGCACGATTCTGGGGTCAACCATGCATTATCGACAACGTCATAGGGACATGCCACCGCAGGCGCAGACACGCCCGATTCGTTTATCTGGTCTGTGATGTGATGCGTATAGACTGCACCCAACTGTAAAAACGGATTAACCAGCCACTGGGTCAAAAACGTTGGTTGTACCTGTAATAAAAAGATTGCAGCAATCAATGCGCGAAATGCGGGCTTGGCTGTGTTTTCGATGACTTTATATCCGTTTGTTTTACCAGCGGCAATTTCGCCACCACCGGACAGACCGACAAACCCCAGCCACTGTTGCGGCCAGTACATTTTTACCAATGACAATAAAATTGTTGTACCCAAGAAAATCCAAATAAATACATAGATAATTCCATGGCCGTCATGGCCAACAAAGTATTCATAGCCACCTGTGGCAACCGTCATCAACGCATCCAACACCAGTGGAACAAACGGTGCCAAATTCAAAGCATCAATAATACTGTTGTCTGCGTACGCAGATACCGGCGTGCAAAACACCGCAGCAAATATCAGCGTACATAATATTTTTTTCAACAAATACATTCTCGGCTTTTATATTTATCATTTCAATTATATCACATTTGGGACAAAATGTGATATACTTAAAAACAATGAGCCGGTTAAAAAAATTTTGGATTGTGTTTTTATCGTTCTTGCCATGGACGGCGGGGGCGGTGGCACCATTTGTTATCGCAGGCATCGCCGGTGTCGGCGTTATTGCCGGTTTTTCAATATATCGATCTGCAGTGCCGGTCAGCATGGCGGACGCATATCAATTCTTTTCCAGTTGCTGGTCATGCCAAATGTTTTCAGACGTTATGGCAACCATGTCGGGCATCTTGCCGCGAATTTACGATGCACTGGGGCATACAATAATCCCGTTTGCAATAATGCTGTCTGCGATATGGTTTGCATGGCGATTGATGGACGGATTCTTGAACGCCAAGACAGAACAGCCATGGTCGCTGGCCAGCACGTTTACAAACCATCTGGTACGATTGGGGATTGTGTGCGCGTTTTTGGTCGCGCCATTGCCACGAATGATTTCTGAAATCGCGATTGAACCAATTTTCAATGTCGGGCTGTCGCTGAATCGCGCGGTTGTGCATGACGATACCTTTGATGCATGTGTCGTCGCGACGGCAATCGCAGATCCAGTGTCGGTTGATACAAATGCGGCAAACGCGGGGGCGTTTTCACCACGACTGCGCCACAATCTGGCGTGTGAATTGGCCGGCGTGCATCAGATGACGGGTCTGGGGATGACGGTCGGGTGGACAATGCTGAATATGGCGTTTGATGCAGACTATATGCATAAAATTTTGTGGGACATTCCAATTTTCCCAAACGTTATTCTGTTTTTTGCAGGACTGGCGATATTGGTGCTGTTCTTTATGGCACTGTTGCCGATTCCGATGTACTTTTTAGAGATATTTATAACACTGTCAATGGATCTGGTTATGTTGCCGTTGATGCTGTTGGCGTGGCTGTTCAAAGGGTGGAAAATTTCACTGGCAGGGGCCGGAAAAACGATTCGTGGAATTGTTGATTATGTTATCAGTGCAACATTTGCATTGGCAATCACAGGTATATTTGTTTCGTTTGCAATTATGTTCTTGGACGCGGTGTTTGGCGACTGGGCGGGCGCGCCAGCATTGGCGACCGCGTTAAGTCAAAACGATTCGAAATTTTTGATGGATGCACTGATGATGCGCAATGACAGTTTGATAACAATTGTTTTGATGGGGATATTCTTTGCAATGTTTATGACAATGATTCCGGCCCTGTCCAAGACTTTGTTTAAGGTTCAGGTATCAACAGACTTCTATGACACAGCAAAAAAGAACGCCAATATTGTGTGGGAAAACCTGAAAAAATGGTACGCCGCGATAAAAAAATAAAAAATCAAGTGCTTTATTTAACCTGCCCCCCTTTTTTGCATGCACCGAATCTGATATAATTCATAGCAATGACAAAGTTTCCGATTCTTTACTGGCCACGCAAGACAACTGGGGATTGTGAATACCAGTTGGCACGCAAAGTTATCAATAATGCAACGGGCGTTATGCCTGATGTATGTTCAGACGATGTCGACATTGCGACCATCTTGGCCGACAATCCGAATGCGGTGATTTATTACCCTGTGTTCTGCGAATCAACCGGTTGGTGGGGCGAACTGTTGGGGGGTGATGGAATCGTGTCTGACAAAGTGATTATTTCGCCAGAATGCCAACTGATGGTTATTGAATCCCAGAAAAACGCAAAACCGCGGGGACAGACACAACTGTTGGCGGCAGAAATATACCCAACCAGTGGATTTTTCAAAAAGATGAATTCAGGTATTGCAACGGTGGCTGATATGCTGGCCACAGATGCAGGGACAATATTGGCACTGTTTTCAGGCAGAAACCAAAGCCAGTTTATAAATGTACTGGAATCGACCGGCAATTCATATCTGGGGTGTATTGGACGATATTAATATTGCTATTATTACTTGATTTCTGTAAAAATCCTTGTATAATTTGCGGGCTAAAATTTTAAACAGAGGTAAACACTATGAAAAAAGGAATTCATCCAGAATACCACGAAATCAACGTCACCAGAACAGATGGCAAGACGGTAAAAATGTATTCTTCGGTCAAAAAAGACTTGGTTTTGTCGACAGATAACTTGAACCATTCCGCATGGACAGGCCAGCGTTCAAACGCCGGTGAAAAGGGCCAGCGCGCAACCCAGTTCAAAAACAAGTTTGCTGGCTTTAATTTCTAATTAATTCGGCAAAAATATAAATCTGTATAATACTGTCTGACAATATGGGGGCAACGACATGGAACTGTTAATCAAGGGTTCAACTGAATTAAATAAAATGTTTATGGCGTTGCAACGGACCGCCGCTTCATTGCGTCGCGATTTTGGCGAGGTTGAAAATCTGCAACAATCCTTGCGCAGCGCACGCGATTTTGTGCAAAAGGCGGCCAACCGTATCGAAGACAGTATTTTAAATGACCTGTTGCTGGTTCGTCCGTCGGCCGGCCTGTTGACACCGAACGTGTCGCGTTCAGGCGATGGACGCGATGAATTTATACTGTCGCTGTCGGGGGCATCTAATTTTGTGCGCGGAAATTCGCATTTTGCAATTTCATTGGCATTGCGTTCAAATGACGAAACGAAAATCGCATTGGTGTATTCGCCGATTGATGAACGCCTGTATTATGCCGAAGCGGGACGTGGCGCATACATTTATTCAACATATCATTCTGCCCGTATCAAGGTTTCAAACATTTCAGAACCATCTGAATTGACCATTGGTTATAATACGTCTGATTGTCGTCCAATGATTGGGGATGTACGTCGTACAGGATGTCCGGCGTTGGACTTGGCATGGGTTGCGGCGGGCAAACTGGATGCGTTTGTATCTGATCCATTGGACTTTGCAGAAATTGCCGCCGGCGATTTAATTGTACGCGAGGCAGGCGGTCATATCGAAATGATGGCAGATTTGGTTGCCACCAACGGCAAGGTTGAATTGTAATAAAAAAAATCCCCCGTTCGGGGGATTTTTAATTTTGATAACATGCGGAACTGCCACACTTGAACGTTCCCTTTTCGTCTGTACCTGTCCAATTTGCGGCAAGACAACATGATGTAATGTCGCCTGTTCCATCACTGGTGCCACCATTGGGGCATGTGTTGCATTGTTTTACCGTCACCCCTGGGGCGGGACTAAAACTGTATACATAATTATTATAACCACAGTAATTACATGCTGTGTTTTGATGATATTGGGCATCACCTGTTGCACTGGCCGGCGTGGCGCGCAGTCCATAACTGCAGGTGGAACCGCATCCACTGGATGTATACACAACAGTGTAATCACATAAACACGCAGATATAGAACAATTGGTTAGTATGTAGGGGTTGGTGGAAGTACCACTGCCGCTGGTGCGCGATGAATAAGAAATTCTGGCGGCGGCATACCCACTGCAACCTGCGGTAAAACTATTCGAACATTTATAGTATTGGTTTGAACTTGGATTGATATAAGTTCCGGAACCTGACATACTTCCACCGGTTGTATTTGCAAAAACTAACGTTGCAGCGGATGCTGCGTTGACAACCATTGCCAACCCCAAACCGACGATTAGATTCGGCACAAAGTGGGAGATAAAAAATGCAGAAATCTGGGATTAAATTTTTAAATATTATGCCGATAACAATCGTCCCATTGGATTCGGCAGTTATTTTTATTCTGTACGCCATATATTTTACCGCGTACAGCGATTTTTTGCAAGTGATAATATCACACAAAACGCCAACAAACAGAATAAAAATCCCGCCGGTGGGCGGGATGTTTTTTATAATTGTGCGCGAACTTCTTCGACTTCGTAGCATTCGACGCGGTCGCCTTCTTTTAAGTCGTTGTATTTATCAAACGACATACCGAATTCAACGCCACCGGACACTTCTTTGACTTCGTTCTTTTCGCGACGCAGTTGCCCAATCTTGCCATCATAGACAACAACGTTGTTGCGCAACAGACGTACAAAAGCGTCTTTTTTAATCGTGCCTTCGGTCATACGACAACCGGCGACACGAACGCCCTTGCCCACTGTGAACAATGCGATAACATCCGCATAACCAATAAATGTTTCGCGCTTTTCAGGTGCCAATTTACCAGACAAGATTTCTTTGATTTCGTCGGTAATGCGGTACACAACACTGTGATAACGAATATCAACACCGTTGTTGCGTGCCATGTCGCGAACAGTCGAATCTGCACGAACATTAAACGCAATAATTACCGCGCCAGATGCTGTGGCAAGGCGGATGTCGCCTTCGGTAATCTGGCCAACGCCAGACGACAGAACATCAACACCAACTTTGTCTGTGTTAATTTCTTTGACCATGTCGTTAATCGCTTCGACGGAACCCTGAACGTCGGCGCGCAAGATAATTGGCAAAATCAATTTCTTGTTTTCGTCGCGTTTGGCAAACAATTCTTCCAGTGATGAACGTTTGACAGCGTTGGCCTTGTCTTTGGCCTTTTGCGCACGATATGCGGCGACTTCGCGGGTTTGGGCCTCGGTATCCATAACGCGTAATTCGTCGCCCGCCCCAGGGACAGTGTTCAACCCTAACACAACCGCAGGTTGCCCAGGTTTAACAGACTTTACACGTTCACCGGCCGAATTAATCAAACCACGAACACGACCAAATGTTTCACCAACGACAAATACATCGCCGATTTTCAATGTACCTTGGCGCATCAGGATTGTTGCAACCGCGCCCAGACCTTTTTCTTGTTTTGCTTCGACAACATAGGCAACGGCCGACATATCTGGATCTGCGGTCAATTCCATTATTTCGGCCTGTAATAAAATGGCCTCTTCCAGTTTGTCCAGACCGATTTTCTTGGTCGCAGAAATTTCAACGCACTGAACATCACCGCCCATTTCTTCGACTTGAACCTCTTGCTGCAACAGGTCTGTTTTTACGCGGGTCGGATTCGCTTCGGGCAGGTCAATTTTGTTAATTGCAACAATAAACGGCACGTTGGCGGCACGTATGTGATTTATCGCCTCGATCGTTTGTGGCATGATGGAATCGTTTGCCGCAACAACCAATACAACAATATCCGCCATCTGAGCACCACGCGCACGCATCGCAGTAAATGTTTCGTGCCCTGGGGTATCCAAAAATGTAATCATTGCACCGGATTTTGTTTTGACTTCGTATGAAGATACGTGCTGGGTAATGCCACCTGCTTCGCCGGCGGCAACGTTTGCATTGCGGAACGCGTCCAACAGCGATGTTTTACCATGGTCAACGTGCCCCACAACGGTTACAACCGGTGCGCGTGGTTTCATATTTTCTGGATTTGGTTCACGTTCCAAAATGTCTGCGTATGGTTTTACGTCAACGCGTTTGACAGTGGCACCAAATTCTGTGGCAATCAGTTCAGCAGTATCTGCATCAATAGACTGATTCACAGACACCATCATGCCCATTTCCATTAATTTTTTGATAACATTGCCAACCTTTTCTGCCATGGCGGCGGCCAAGTCTTTGACAGTGATTGTATCGCCCAGCGATACGACGTGTTCAACCTTTTGCGGGGCCGAGAATATCGCACGTGCCTTTTCACGAAAACGTTTCAAGGACGCTTCGGAACGGCGACGATTGGCACCGCGCAGACCGATTTCATCATCGTCTTCGCCATCACCCATAACAATGTCATGCAGATGGATTTTGCCAGACTTTTTGAAGTCCTTTTTAGAATTTGCAAATTTAGAAGATGGACGTGTATCTTCGTCGTCGGCATTGCGATTTTTGCGCGACGCGCCGGCAACGGCGTTATTTGTAAACACCTTGGGGGCTGGTGCGGGTTTAGGCGACTTGGGTGCAGGTGTTTCGACAACCACTTCTTCGGCGACAGGTTCTGGGACAGAATCGCGGGCCGCCAAACGTTCTTTGACCTGTTCATATTCACGTGTTTCGCGTTCAATTTCGGCATCACGTGCGGCGCGGGCGGCGGCCTCTTCGGCGGCGCGTTGTTTGCGTTCTTCTTCGCGCGCCTTGGCAGCCGCCAAAACAGCACGCAATTTTTCATCTGTCGCATTGTGTTGAACCACAGGCGCAACAGGTTCTTCGCGCAATTCCTTGCTGTTTGGTGCAATGACGCGACGACGACGTTCAACAAATACTTCGTCGCCCTTTTTGCTGCGCACAGCGTCAGTCGTTACAGATTTTCCCAGTGTCAATGTTGCCATATAAACTACTCCGTTTTTCAAGGTGTGGTGGGCAATTTAGTTATTGCCCACATCCCCTTGGTTTATTCGTTTTCCTGTTTTATGTCGTACGCCAATTCGCGTGCCTTCATAATTACGCGCCCAGCCAAACGATTGGACATGGTATCTTCGCCCAAGATTTCAACCAATTCATCTGTGGCCAAGTCCGCCAAGTCTTCCAAAGATTTGATACCGGCGGCACCCAACTTCATAATAGTTGGACGTTTGATAAAATCAAAATTCAACAGGTCATCACTCATACCCAAGTTGTGGCCTTGGTCCATATAGTCTTGTTCGATTTTCGCCAAATAATCTTTTGCGCGTTTCTGCAATTCTGCAACCAGTTCTGGATTGAACCCTTCGATGCTTTCCAGTTCAGAAATGTCAACAAATGCAATTTCTTCGATTGAACGGAAACCTTCGGTAATCAGCAACTGGGCAATCATTTCGTCGACATCCAAACCAGTGATGAACAATTCGGTCTTTTCCTTGAATTCTTTGGCGCGACGTTCTTGTTCTTCGGCTTCGTTCATGACATCAATACTCCAACCAGTTAACTGGGATGCCAGACGTACGTTCTGGCCACGAAGACCGATTGCCAAAGACTGTTGATCTTCGTTCACAACGACGGCCGCGCTGCGTGTATCTTCGTCAACGATAACCTTGGCAACCTTGGCCGGCTGCATTGCGTTGATGATAAATGCCGCAGGGTCTTCGTTGTACATGATAACGTCGATTTTTTCGCCATGACATTCGTTGATAACGGGCTGAATACGTGTACCCTTGATACCAACCGTCATACCAACCGCATCGATTGATGGGTCAGATGTTTCAACCGCAATTTTCGCATGCGACCCAGGGGCACGTGCAACAGAACGGATTCTGATGATACCTTCGTAGATTTCTGGAACTTCTTGGACAAACAGTTTTTCCATAAACAATGGGTGTGTACGGGTCAAGAAGATTTGTGGCCCAGTATTTGAACGAACAACATCCAAAATCAATGCACGAACAATGTCGTTTACCTGCAAACGTTCGGTTGGGATGACTTCGCTGCTTTTCAAGAAACCTTCGGCGCGGAATACATTCTTTTTCAGGTTTTCCATACCATCGGCGATACCAACATAAACGTTGCCAAATTCAATACGCGTAACCTTGACAGTAATGATTTCGCCAATTCTGTCTTTGAATTCTTCGTACTGGCGTGTTTTTTCCGCATCACGAACGCGACCGGTCATAATCTGCTTGGCCGTTTGGAATGCCATACGACCAAATTCTGGTTCTGGCAAAGAATCTTCGACAACATCGCCAACAACAGGATTTTTAGCATATTTTTTTGCCTGTGCAACGGTCAGCATTGTGTTTGGATCGTATTCTTCGCCCATGGATTCTGGCGATTCAATTACTGTGAATACACGTTTAACATGTATTGCCCCATTTTTGCGGTCAATATTTGCAACAATATTAAATTCTTCGCCATATTTGTGTTTGGCGATTTTTGCGATTGCCGCCTCTAATGATTCATAGACGATTTCACGATCAATCTGTTTGTCCTGTGCCAGTGATTCAATGGACAGCAACAGGTCTTGACGAGGCATTGATACAAAAGACATTTATACACTCCTTTGCGTTTTTTACATGTCTTATTGAAAGAGCGGGGCTTTTGCACCCCGCCCTTAAAAAAACTATTTAAGAACAAATTTAATTATAAGGACGAATCGTGAAAACGCAAGTGTTTTTTGTAGTTTAGATAAAATTGTGGAATGTGGATTTTTTTTCATCTATAATTGGCGCACTATGATGAAAACAATTAGATCTTTGTTCATGCCGGCGGCAAACAAAACAACAGCCGGTGCATTGGCGGCCAAGTTTGGTCTGGAATTACGTGGAGATGCAAACGCACCTGTGCGTGGTGTCGCACCAATCGCAGATGCGCGCGCGGGTCAGTTGGCGTTCTATTCCACAGAACAAAACAGCAATGCGTTTAAAATTTTACCAATCGAGGTACTGGAAAAAACACGCGCAACCGTTATTCTGGTTCAGCCAGAAATGGCAGGACACGCGCCAGTGGGGGCAACGCTGTTGATTACAGACAGTCCACGTGGAAATATTGTAAAAATCTTGGGCGAAATTTATCGTGAAAAACCACGCTTTGGCATCAGTAAAAATGCACATATTGAACGCGGGGTGTTCTTTCGCAAAAAACGTACAACCTATGTCGGCCAGTTCGCAACCATTGAACGCGGCGCAGTGATTGAGCAAGGCGCAAAGATTTACCCATATGCATTTATTGGGCGCAACGTGGTGATTGGACGAAACGCCATTGTGCGCAGTGGTGCACATATCGAAAATGCAACAATTGGCGCAGACTGTGTTATTAACGCAGGCGCAGTGATTGGCAAGGATGGATTCGGGTACACCCGTCAGAACGGGCACAATATCTTTATTCCGCACGTAGGACGCGTTGTTATTGGCGAACGCGTGTCGGTGGGTTCTAACACATGCATTGACCGCGGCGCGATGACAGATACGCGCATCGGCGATGGGACAAAAATCGATAACCTGTGTCAGATTGCACATGGGGTCGTTATTGGTTCGGAATGCTTTCTGGCCAGTGGTGTCGGTTTGGCAGGTGGGGTTGTCGTTGGCGACCGCGCGTTGCTGGGCGGACATGTTGGCGTTGCGAACGGCGTACACATCGGGAACGATGCGTCCGTTGGCGCAAACAGTGGGGTGTTCCGCAACATTCCAGACGGGGAATCGCATATGGGGTATCCTGCGGGCCCTGGGACCGAATTTATGCGTCATTATGCATGGTTGAAAAAGCAAATGAAAAACTAACACAAAAAAAGGAAGAAAGGTATGATTGACGCAAAAGAAATTGAGCAGATTATTCCACATCGTGGTAATATGCGACTGGTTGATGAAATTCGCGAATACACCGACACCAGTGCCGTTGGGGTTAAGTATGTGCGTGATGACGAATTTTGGTGCGCAGGACATTTTCCAAACAATCCAATTATGCCAGGGGTTTTACAGGTCGAAGCGTTGGCGCAAACCGCATGCTTTGTTGCGTTTAAGCGATTGAACGAAGAAGAACGCCAAGGGATGTTGGGGTACTTTACAACAATGGAAAAGATTAAATTTTCACATATGGTGCGCCCTGGGGATAAACTGGAATTACACGTCGAATTGTTGATGACAAAAATGAAACTGCACAAGTTTCATGGCATCGCCTTTGTTGGCGGCAAGAAAGTTGCAGAATCTACGTTTACCGCAGTTCTGCAAAAGGCTGATGAATAACACAAAGATCCCCCACGTGGGGATTTTTTATATCCTTGACGTGTGGGGATTGAATTCCTAATATGTCCCATATAAAACAAAGGGGCAATTATGAAAAAAATTTTATTTGTAGGTTTGATTGGCTTAATGTCTGTGTCCGGTGCAAACGCGGGCTGGTTCAGTGATTTGTTCAGCCCAAAGCCGGCAGAACCACAAACACTGGGCGAGGCATGCAACATTGACGAGATTTCCGCCGTATGTCCAGAAATTATACTGGGACAGAAAACACTGGTTGAATGTTTGACCGATAATGTAAAAACGGTGTCGCAGAAGTGTGTAGACTATGTAAAAAAGGCCGTCGCAGAAAACAGTTCTGAAATTACAGAACTGACCGATCAGATTAAGCACGTGGCCGCGGACAAGGCAGCGGATGCATCCGACGCGGCAGAACAAAAGGCAGAATCTGTAAAAGCCCAGATTACAGAAAAAGTTAATGCGGCAAAACTGGAAATCGCACAAAAACTAATCGCCAGTGCAAACGCTGAACAATAAAAAAACAGGGGGCATTGCCCCCCATTTTTTAACCAATTATTTTTATGTATTCGCGGGCAACCTTTTTAATGCCACGCGATTTAAATGCAACAGTTAGAATTGCACCGGCATCTTCGATAACAACACCACTGCCCAATTCATTGTGCGACACCAATTTACCGGACAGGGATGCAGTTTTTTGTATTCTGGGCTTTGCAGGCGCGTCATAGGAACGCGAAACATTGCCGTACGCAGTATATGACGGACGTGGCACCCCACCCTGAAAGTCCAGATATTTGCCATCCATTTCGGTGATAAAACGACTGGGCGAATTATATGCGCGTGAACCAAAAACAACACGCATCATCGCATTTGAAATTACACAGCGGCGACGGGCGCGCGTTATGGCAACGTATGCAAGGCGACGTTCTTCTTCGATTGCGCCTTCGTTTATTGCCTTGTCATTGGGGAATATGCCGTCTTCCCACGCAGGCAAGAACACCGTATCAAATTCCAATCCCTTGGCCGCGTGAATTGTCATGATGCGTACACTGTTATTATTTTGTGGATTGTCGTTCGAATCGTTGTCGTCGGTCATCATAAGGGCGGCCTGTTCTAAAAATTCGGACAGTGTGGCGTACTTTGAAATCACAGATGTAATCAATTCACGAATATTAGACAGGCGTTCGGGCGCATCTGCATCCTTGGATTCAGACCACATTTTCATATAGCCGGTGCGTTCCAATAATGTTTGCGCCGCATCGCGTGGCGACATTGACGGCCATTCAAAATCAAATGCAGATAAAAATTCGTCAGCCGCGGCGCGCAACTTTGGTGCCAATTTGGTCGTACGCAGCGCATCCATCAAGCAACCACCAGACGCACGCAGGGTGGCAATCGCCTTGTCCCCAAAACCACGACGTGGTTTGGCAATCACACGCAAGAAAGACATATCGTCAAATGAATACACCAACAAACGCAAATAGGCAATCACATCGCGAATTTCCATACGATCATAGAACTTGGTCGCGCCAATCAATTTATATGGTATGCCGCGTGATGCAAATTCTTCTTCGAAGATGCGCGACAAACTGCCCGCGCGTATTAACAATGCATAGCGTGAAAAATCATTTTCTGATTCACGCAAAATGGCATCGGCGATTATGCGGGATTCATCCCTGTCGGTGGGCAAGGTCAACACATACACAGGTTCGCCACAACCACTGGCATCGGCGGAACGCAAATCTTTGCCCAGACGGCCACGATTATGACGTATCAATGAATTTGCCGCGTTTAGTATGTTTGATGTACTGCGATAATTTGTTTCCAGACGAATAATCTGGGCGTTGGGAAAGGTCTTGTCAAAATTTAAAATATGTTTTATTTCGGCACCGCGCCATGAATAAATCGACTGATCATCATCGCCAACACAGCATATGTTTGGATTTTCAATATCGCGTGTCAGTAATCCTAAAAATTCCATCTGGGCGTTGTTGGTATCTTGGAATTCATCGACCAAAATGTATTTAAACTGATTCTGATAGCGCGCCAAGATGTCCGGATTTTTATCGAATAATTCCAGTACACGCAAAATAATATCACCAAAATCAACCGCGTTCAGGCGCAACAATTCGGCGTTATAGGCATTGAACAACCGATCTGTATTTTTTAGGGCAATCAGTCCCTTGTCCTTGACCGCAGAAAATTCTTCGACGTATTCGGTCGGTGTTTTTGTGGTAGATGTGGTCAGGATTGATTTAATAACGTTTTTCTGGTCGTCTTCGCCATAGATGATGAAATCACGACGCAGGCCGGCGCGTTCTGCATTTGCGCGCAATATGCGCAGGCAGATTGAATGAAACGTCCCACACCAAACATCACCGGCATACCACACGCCGTCTGAAAATGATTCTAAACGGGTTTTCATTTCATTGGCCGCCTTGTTCGTAAAGGTCAGGGCCAAAACCTGCCAAGACATTGCCAAGTGATTATTTAATATATGGGCGATGCGCGTTGTCAGAACACGCGTCTTGCCAGTGCCGGCCCCAGACAAGACCAACAATGGACCGTCGGTTGTTTCGACCGCCAGACGTTGTTCATTATTAAGATTTTGTAGCATTAAATTCACGCGTCCATTATAATACCGAAAACGATTATTATCAAGGACAGGAAAGGTAAATGAAACGTGTAATTTGCTTTGACATTGAAACGACTGGGTTTGATTATCAACGTGGCGACCGGTGTATTGAAATTGGTGCGGTCGAAATTATTGATGGAAAAATCACAGATAATTCTTTTCATGAATATATTAATCCAGAGGGAAAAATTATTCCGCCAGACACGTATATGGTTCACAAGATTTCAAATGCGTTCTTGGAAGACAAACCCAAGATGTCGGTTGTGGCACCAAAGTTTCTGGAATTTGTCGGGGACAGTCCGATTGTCGCACACAATGGAGTAGACTTTGACTTTCCATTTGTAAATTATGAATTAGAGAAATTAAATCTGCCAAAGATTCCACGTGAACAGCAGTTAGATTCGATTGTGATTGCACGAAACCGCGTGTTTGGACCGAAAAGTTATTCGCTGGATGCGTTGGCCAAGTGGTATGGAATTTCACTGACAGCGCGTGCGGACGCACATGGCGCGTTGATTGACGCAGAAATTTTGGCCAAGGTGTTTTTGGAACTGGAAAACGAGGCCCCTGCCCCAGATGTCAGTGAAATTATTGCAAAGCAGCATGCGGCAATGTTGGCACATCCGAAAGTTGGTGGCGATTTTCCGTATCGAAAGTATACGCCACCTGCCGAAGACTTGGAAAACCACCAAGCGTTCATGGCAAAAATTCTGAAATAAAAAATCCCCATTTTTGGGGATTTGTTTTTTTACTTGTCATCTTCGTCTTTGCCCAGACCAATCGTGTTTTTAATTGGATCAACGATTGTTTCTTTGGCACTGTCCAGTGTGCGAATCAAGGCGCGACGAATCTTGCCACTGATGGTCATGGGCAGACTGTCGACAAATTCAATTACGCGCGGACATTTGTAATGCGCAGTGCGTGATTTGACATGATTTTGCAACTGGCGCACCAAAATGTCTGATGGTTGAAAGTATTTGTTTAAAACGACAGTGGCCTTGACCGCCTGACCGCGGGCAGAATCAGGGATGCCTGTGACGGCAACTTCGCGAACAGACGGGTGTTCCAACAGAACTGATTCAACCTCGAATGGGCTGACACGATAACCACTGGATTTAATCAAATCGTCATTACGTCCAACAAACCAATAATAACCGTCCGAATCGCGATATGCCACGTCGCCGGTATGATAATAGCCATCACGCGATACAGTCGCGGTCAGTTTTTCGTTCTTGTGATAGCCCTGAAACAATCCCAGTGGCCAACCGTTCTTTAACGATATGCAAATTTCGCCGACGGTGTCTGCATCCGTTATTATGCGACCGCGGTCGTCCAGCAATACAACATCCCAACCGGCGGCCGGCATTCCCATGGATCCAACCTTGGGTTCAATCCATTCATTGTTGAACAGCATAACGCACGTTTCTGTTTGGCCAAAACCTTCGCGCATTTTTATGCCTGTTTTATCAAGGAAACGTTCGTAAACCTCGGGATTCAGGGCTTCGCCGGCAACATCGGCCTTGGTCAAAGACGACAGGTCATATCGCGACATATCTGCGTGAATTATCATCTTGTACGCGGTCGGTGGCGCACAGAATGATGTAATATGATTTTCAGAAATCGCAGTCAGCAAATCATGCGCGGTAAAGACACGACTGAAATCAAAAACAAATACTGTGGCACCGGCCAACCATTGACCATACATTTTGCCCCATGAACACTTGGCCCAGCCAGATTCAGATAACGTAAAATGAATATCGTTGTCGCGTAAACGCTGCCAAAAAACGGCGGTGTTGATATGCCCCAATGGATATGCAAAATTGTGCGCGACCATCTTGGGCATGTCGGTGGTACCACTGGTAAAATAGACAACCATTGTATCTGTATTTTCGTTGGGGATGCGCGCCATTGTTGTCGGGAACGTATCACATGCGTTTGCAACTTCGGCACAGTCAATCAGCGGAATGTCCGAATCACCAATCGCGGCACGTATTTCATTTACAATCGCACCATCATCATATGCAATCACCGCCGCAACATTTGCAGTATCCAGACGATATTTTATATCTTCGGCCTTTAGTTGATTTGTTGATGGAATTGGAATCACCCCCAGTTTATGCATCGCCATCATCAATACCCAATATTCCCAGCGACGACGCAAGAACAACAATACTGTGTCGCCACGTTTTAAACCGCGCGACGCCAAGAAATTTGCCACCGCGTTGGACATTGCGGACAACATCTTGAATGTTATTTTTTTCTTTTCCCCACTATCATTTGTCCACAACAACGCAACCTTGTCCGGTGTTTCAGATGCAATCACATCAACAACATCATATGCAAAGTTAAAGTTATCAGGAACGGACGGTACGGCATTTTGTCTGTAATCATCATAATTATCAAATTTTTCCTGTTTCAGGAACCGTAGTGCAAACATTTTCATTCCTTTGTTTTATGCATAAAGCAGTTATAAATATGGGGCCAGATAGACAAAAATACAAGTAAAAATGTGAAAAAAATTTCCAATCGGCCATGCAAATTAAAGCATTGCAATTTTGTTTAAATCATTGCATAATCGCCTGTGGATTGCGGAGTGTAGCTCAGTCTGGTAGAGCGCTACGTTCGGGACGTAGAGGTCGCAGGTTCGAATCCTGTCACTCCGACCATAAAAATAAAAATGGTGGCGACAGCCATTTTTTTTATTTTTATCAGTGGATATGGCGACAGAATCTACTTGCGAAAAAAGCACATTGTTTATATAATTTGCGCATAGAATTTTGAATAAAATGCCGAATCTAAACCACCGTTTATATTCGGCATTTTTTCCCATATTTTTATCCCAAAATTCTGCATTTTTTCCCCCATTTTTTCTGCCGAATCCAAACGGTCAGTTGGATTTTAGATGGCAAAATGTGCGCAACACCGCGCGGCGCATGACGTTGCGCACAATGGGATTTTTGGTTGCATTGTTTTCAACCACACGTGCAGATGCAGCAACATACAGCACCGCATGCCCAAATTGTTCGGGGTACGCAGGTGCGATTTGCGAAAAATTGACCACATATTCAGCAAATGGTGTAATAGGTCATAATGCCATATGTGTTCGCGATAACACCAGCTCTTCGCCGATTATCACAAACGCATCCTGTCTTGCCAAACTGCGGGCGTGGGGCATGTGTACAGATGGCAAGGTGGGACTAGGATATTTGGTCAACACAAGTTTGAATTGTTATGGATCGTCAGGTCCGTCTGCCACTGGAAGTTTTGCGGGAACATCCATTTCGACAAATTATGGAAATTTTAATTATGACAGCGCTGTAAGCGGTAATTTACGATATTCAAATAACAGTAGTGCAGGGACAGGATATGGGGTCACGTATTCACAAGCATGCTGTTTATCATCGGGAACAACTATAACATCATGCTGTTTAAGCAACGCCACAAGCTGCTATGATTATTGGTATAGTGGGAGCTGTAGTTCAGGTACTATCATTACCAATATAACAGTTAGTGGTATGAGTTCGGGTAGTACAGATCAGTGCTCTTACGCTTTTTATACTTATTTTAGTAATTCAATGTCTACGACAGGCTGGTGCGAAATGGGAGGCAATATTTTTGTAGAGGGAACTGGGGCACTGTTGATTGCGCACGAATGTTTTGGCACCACAAGCATTTTGGGCAGCAATCTGGCATTTGAATGTGGTGTTATTGTTGAATCGTGCGATTCTAGTTCTGGGTATTATCGTACGTCCGCAGTAAATTATCCGTTATCTTTTTACACCCAAGGCGCTAGTGCTTTTTGCGCAACCTGCCCAGATGTCGCAAACAACAATCTGGACTTTGCATACGAATCAGGGTTGTTGTCAGCTTATGTTTCATCATCGGGGTCCGGCATTACCAGTTGTTGGGCAAAACCAACACAAAATCCAGCAACATATACCGACGACAAAGGCACTGTTGAAGTCAAATTCACATCAGACTGCCAATATAAAGAATAAAAGAAGACATCATGAAAAAAACGCAGCAACAAATTAACGTTATTGAAATTGATACGCGTGATGCGAACTACCAAACCGGCATCGGCCGATACATTGATATTGTGTCGCGCAATATGCCAGAATACGTGCATACATACCGCATTATTTTATATCGCACAGATGCAACGGAAGTAAAAATAACACAGACAGAAACAGAACTGTCTGTATTTTATCCAAAAAACATGCCAGCACCAATACTGAATGGGGTGATTGTTCATATGTGGAGACAAAAAATTGCACAGATGGAAAATCTGATACTAAAAGTAAATTGCACCGGCATGGAATCGTTGGCGTATACAATTCGCACACAATTTTATTGCAAACTGATTGGTGTACTGCATTTTTCACCACAATGGATTATGGACGGCAATCCACATCGCAAGGACAATCCTTTCTTTAATATGGACCATGTTATTTCTGTGTTTGGGCGTGGGGTGGAATTCCTGCGCGAAATGAATTGCCAGCGACCACATACGGTCATTCTGAACGGAATTGAGCCACCAAAAATCGGACAACGACCACATGATGATGTATTCAGATTCATATTCCCAAATGGATGGAGTCCGCGCAAAGGACTGGTAAAAATATTACCTGCGTTTAAAAAAGTCGCAGAAAAGCACAAGATAGAAGTCTTGATACTGGGTGGCAAAGAATCTGGCATAAATCCCGAAGAATTGACCAAAGGGCTGCCGGTAAGACTGTTGGGCTTAATCGATGATGAAATGGAGGTTGCCAAATACTATGACATGTCTGATTGTGCGTTGTTTGCGTCTGCGTCCGAGGCATGTTCCATCGCAGGAATCGAAGCCATGGCACGCAATTTGCCGATAATATCAACAAACTGTCAGGGACTGGCAGAAATGTTTGATAATGCGGCCCTGTATGCAAAAATGGCACCAGACTATGCCATTGACGCAAATGAATATGCTGAACATATGTGTCGCATTATCGAAGATAAACGTTTGCGCAACAAATTATCAGTGTTGGCGTATGCGCGATATTTGAAATGCTATACCGCCAAGAAAATGTGTAAACAGACGTTGGAACTGTACGAAAAATTAACCAATAATGATTAAAAAGATAAACGCCCCTGTGGGGCGTTTTTTTATATTTCTTCCCAATGGCATATTACCGTTGCGTGTTCGGTGTCGCCAACGCGAACCTTGTGGCGGGATACCAATCCATCAATTGCAACATCAACACAGATTTCTGGGGTATCAGGACTGATTTCTTTCTTGAAACAAATGTCGATTTTACGCAGTTTATGCGCACTGCGATAGACATAGCCAACACTTTCCGTTGCCCATACGGCGTAAACTGCATTATTGATATGCTGATTCACGTCAATGTCATCAAAACGGCACTTCATAACATGTGTTTTGTTTGTTTCAAAGTCTGGGAATTTTTCAAACGCACAGCCGTATGCGCGGTGTGGCACCACAACATCGGGCGACAGATGATTTGCCAGCGGCAATGGACGACGACGCGCCATATCGATTAAAATCCACTGTGATGTCGCACGAACCATCAAGCGACCGTCGGCACCATGAATTTCAAAATCACGCGTTGCACGCAAGGCATCTTGACATGATGGCCATGTGGTAAAGGTTAATTCTTCACCTTCGCGTGGCAATTCAACAATGTCGACCAGATAGTACATCACAACCCAGCCAACATTATTTTCCAAGCAGTATGTACGACCACAACCCAAAAATTCCGCGTGGCGGTCGGCAATCGATTGCAATTCGTTCATTAAAATCAACGGACGAACGTTGCCATAGCGATCGCACTGATATGCCTGAAGCGTACGTTTTTCTGTCAGTTTATCGGCCATCGAATTACCCCATAACATGTTGTTCGGCGACAACAAAATCCAGTGCATCACCAACCTGAATATTATTCGCGCGCGCGGCAGATTTTATCAACCCATGCAAGATTTCTGGAAAGTCGGATGGGATGGTCAACATTTCCAATTTTGCACCATTGCCAATCTTGCGTTCGGTGCGCAGGCCACGAATATTCTTTAACAATTCCAGCGCAACATCCATGGTTGACACATCTGTGTCATATTCGGATTTAACATCTGGGAACGCCGTCAGGTGCAGTGTTTCGCCACCTTCGGTGGATTTATAAATTTTCTGCCATAATTCTTCGGTCAGGAACGGAATAAATGGTGCATACAAACCAATCAACGCACGCAATACGGTGAACAATGTCCACTGGGCAGATAATTTAGATTCTGCACTGTATTTTTCAGGTGCCCAGAAACGGTCTTTGATAAATTCCAAATACTGGTCGCAGAAAATGTCCCAAAAGAACGCATCAATCGCGGCACGTGCATTGTAATTGTCGTATTTATCCAAATGACGGCGGGTTTCAGCGATTGTTTTATTCAATTCTGATAACACCCAACGATCTTCGATAAAGCGTTCACTGACAGGAATCATCTGGGCGGATTCTGGTTCAAAATCAGACAGATTCATCAATGTGTATTTGGACGCATTCCACAACTTGGTCAACAGTTTGGATCCACGCTTGACCTCGTCATCAGAATAACGAATATCTGTGCCGATTGGCGCAGTTGAAATCCAATAGCGCAGCGCATCAACACCGAACTTATCAACCGCGGTCAACGGGTCGGTACCGTTGCCCTTGGTCTTGGACATCTTTTGTCCCTTGGCATCGCGAATCAAGCCATGGAAATTCACAGTGTGGAATGGGACATCGCCCATAACATAAATCCCCATCATGACCATACGCGCAACCCAAAAGAAAATAATATCGGCCGCAGTATACAGCAAATCAGTTGGATAATATTTTTTCAGTTCCAATGTCTGTTCCGGCCAGCCCAATGTCGAGAACGGCCACAGACCAGATGAAAACCATGTATCCAATACGTCTGGGTCGCGGGTCAACGCCTTGCCCCCAGCCATTTCAATGGCCTGTTGTTCTGTTTCGGCAACGTATACATTGCCGTCTGCGTCGTACCATGCTGGAATATGATGCCCCCACCATAACTGGCGTGAAATTGTCCATGGACGGATGTTCTTCATCCATGACATAAACAAGTTATAGCGATGTTCAGGCAAAAATTTAATCTTGCCCTGCTCTACGGCCTGAATTGCAGGGATTGCCAATTTTTCAGCATCAACAAACCACTGGTCCGTTAAATATGGTTCAACCGGCACACCACCACGTTCAGAATATGGGGTTGGAATAACCTTGTCTTCGATTTTTACCAACAGACCCGCCGCAGTAATATCTTCGACAACCGCCGCGCGCGCCGCATAGCGATCCATGCCACGATATTTTTCCGGTACAACAGGATTGTCGTTTAACTTGGCATCTGGTGTCAAAATACAAACCGGTGTCAGGTTATGACGCAGGCCAACCTCCCAGTCGTCAAAATCGTGCGCAGGTGTAATCTTTACAGCACCTGTTCCCTTGTCTGGGTCGGCATGTTCGTCGCCAATAATTGGAATTTCGATATCAGTTAATGGAATTATCGCACGTGTGCCAATCAAATGTTTTAAACGTTCGTTTTCTGGGTGAACCGCAATCGCCTGATCGCCAAATAATGTTTCAGGGCGTGTGGTTGCAATTTCAATCACACCACCGCCAACCAATGGATAGTTGAAATAATAAAACTTGCCATGTTCTTCGCGGGTATCTACCTCTAGATCCGAAACAGATGTCTGTTGTTTTGGACACCAGTTTACCAGACGCTTTTCGCGGTAAATCAGACCTTCGTTATACATTTTAACAAACAGTTTTGTAACCGCGTCTGACAGACCTTGGTCCATTGTAAAGCGTTCACGCTGCCACACAGGGGTTACGCCCAGAATATGCAACTGGTTCATAATTTGACCGCCCTTGTCTGCCTTCCACGCCCACGCGGCATCCAATTTTTCCTGCAATGATAGCGAGTGCGGATTTATGCCGCGCTTTGACAGGTCGCGTTCAACCAACAACTGGGTTGCAATGGATGCGTGATCCGTCCCAGGTTGCCACAAAACATCAAAGCCACACATGCGCTTGTAACGGCACATGATATCGGTCAACACCTGATTCATTGCGTGTCCCATGTGCAAACTGCCCGTAACGTTGGGGGGCGGCATCATGACGCAAAATGGCATCTTGTCAGATTTTACATCGTTGTTCCAAAAGTTATTTGAATCCCAAAATTCTTGAATTTTAGTTTCAATTTCACGTGGGTTTATGTTTTTACCAAGTTCTATGTTCATGTTATGCGTCCTGTAATAAAAAAGAATCTGCTTCAAATCGTAGCAGATTAAATTCAAATTTCAAGAAAAACGCCCATGCGGGCGTTCTTTTTATTTATGCACAACAGGTTTCCACGCGGCGGTATCCAGATTCTGTAATTCCGGCGGCAATGTGCCGGCATCCAGCGTGTTCCAATTCTGGGTGCGACCAAATGGCCCAATCTTGCCACGAACATGCAGGACAGAGGGCGCATCTTGCCACATAACAGACGAATAAACCTTGCCTGATTTTGGATCCATTATTTTGCCGTCTTCGTATTTGTTATCATCGGCATCCCATTCCATATTCCAGATAATATCCAGACCAACCATATGTGGATGGCCCGACACCTTGTCTGCGATACGTGTGGGATTGGCCAATGTTTCAGAAATTGTGCCGTCTGCGTTATACAGCGCAACAATTCGACCACCGATATTTGTATCGTCACCATCGACATATTCGTACAGTGCCACAATCGACTTTGGCGCGTTGGTTTCGTCATCAATCGTCTGATACAAACCGACATACGGCAGGGCCGCAACAGAAACCGTTGGTGCCAATAAAACTGATAAAAATGTAAAAAATTTCATATATTCCCCCTGATGAAAGAAAACATATATTTGGACATGCAAAACATAATACAATATCGCAGATATTGCAATAAAGTTCACAACTGTGTTGACAAACATTTATTTCGTGTTATATTAAAAAAACAACAGAGTATTATGCAAAACATGAACGCACTTGCAACAGATAAACAATTACAGACAATCGTTCGATCGATAATCGAAACGAATTGGGTATCTGTGTTCTATGACCCCAGTGGTACGTTAAAAGAATACAACATCATAACCACAGATGGTATAATGTTGAGTTTAGAGGCCAGCCCAACATTTGGCAATGGTAAAAACCATTACTTTGAATACAGCATATGGTTAGACGATACAGAAATTGCAAATGTCGTTGTACCACAGGAACGAAAAATCTATTCGCCGTCAGAAGAAATCGTACTGTCGTTCTTTGATATGTGTTCCAGCAAGGTTATATGGCAGGAAATGCAAAATAAATTGAAAAATACACTGGGTGGATTGGGCGCAAAGCAATACACATGTTAAATCGCCCGCGCAACACGACAAAAGACCACACCATATACAGCCACCGCCCCAGCATCAATCAAGACACGCCGCAATTCTGAAAACGTCGCACCGGTCGTCATAACATCATCAACCAATAATATTTTACGACCACGAACCGCGTCTGGGCGCGCAACACTGAATACGCCATGAATATTTTGGGCGCGTTCGCGGGCGTTCTTGTGTCCCATATCGGGACGATATGCACGACGAACCGCATCCAATTCTATTTTTACACCCAACGCACGTGCGATGGGACGTGCCAGTAATGCGGCCTGATTATAACCGCGATGAAACAACCTGCGATTCGCCAGTGGGACCGGCATAACAATATCTGCGTCCAGCACCACATCACGCAACGCCCAAATCATGGCACGCGACATAAAACGCGCGTATTTTATCTGGCCACCATGCTTGAACGGTAACATTGCGCCACGCGATGCATCATCGTACACACAGGCCGCACGTATCCAATCCAGTTCACATTTACCAGACGCACAGACGGGACACAGGGGCGTACCACCCAAATCCAAGTCTGCGGCAAATGGATAACCGCACTTTGCACATTTAGGATTATCAATCCAGTTCATTGATGCCCAGCAATCTGCACACAATTCACCATGTGTTGAAACCGGCGTATCACATAATGGACACGCCGGCGGAAACAAGAAATCTAAAATCATGTTATAGAATTTTACCACGTCATACTTTTATAAGACTTTTTATTGACCGTATCACCGAAAATATCGCGCTGTTGCTGGGTCAGGGTTTCGTATTGGTCGCTGGAAATAATGCGCAAGACAAACCCAGATTCTTCACGCGACGACAGGACCGGTACAATACGCTGCTGAGATACGCCGTTGTCGGTCAAAACCTGTTCTACGATGGCCAAACGACGCGCCGCCAGTTTGCGTTCGTCTTTGTTCTTGGTCATGTATTGCGGAATTGCGATTTGGATTGCACGTGTTGGTTTGTTCACAACAATGCCCGCATATTCCGTCAACAAGGTATAGTTTTCACGCGACAGGGCCGAATCTTCGTTGCGGAATTTAATCTTGATTTCCAGTGGACGGATACCAGTCCCTTCGGACAGGTCCTGTTGGGCGGTAAAGCCCTCGATTGACGATGACATATCACTGGCAACATCGAAACGATCATCGATGGCAAATGTCGACAGATGCTTGTTTTCAGACAAAAAGGTTTTACGGAATGCGCGACGAAGTTCGCTGGGGCTCATCTTTGTCATATCATCACGAACAGAAACAATCCGCGGCGATGTATTTTTTTCAACCGCACGAACAACAACATCTGGACTGGTCATAGGGACAACCATACGGCGCAGTGATACCGTTTCAGCCGCAGGTTCAGCCACAGGCGCAGTTGCCACAGACGCAACAGATACAGGTTCTGTATTTTTTGTTTCTGCAATCGGCGCGGCAATTACACGCGGCGATACGGTGCGAACACTGTCTGATGCACGTTTTTGCAATTCAACCAAACGTGCAATTTGCGCATCAATATCAGATGCAGACGACGTGTCTGTCGCCACTGGTTTGACCGCCGGCGCAATCTTGGCCGATGCCATCGCAACAGGCGCGGATGTGGCGCGATCTACACTTTCTTCGGGCAACAAGCCATCATTGCGCAAAACAGAAAATTCGTTTGGCAATGGCATGCGCAGTACGCTGTCATTTTTTGCCCATAAATCATTGCTGGGGCGACGTGGCACCAAGACATCATTTGACGCAACAATTTGCGCACCAGAATCAACCGCAACAGATGCAGGTTTGGTTGCACTGCGTGCGACGACCGTTTTTTTACGCGTGGCCTTGGCCGGTGTGGCGGCAATTTTTTGTGTTGGTGTGGCAATCTCTTCCCCGAATGCGGCGCGGGCGGACACACTGCCCGATGACAGGTTCACCACCGGCAAACGCGCGATGGCGACCGATGGCAATACAACAAACACCGACAATACACTGATTGTTAGATGACGCATTTTCCTTTCCTTCCAATAACATCATAGAACAAATCACGAATCGCACGCAAGCAGAAAAAATAAAATCCCCCGTTTGGGGGATTTTTTTATTTGGATTGACGTTTGATTATTTGCATCTGGATAATGCCAAAGATGTTTGACACCGTCCAATACAAAACCAAACCGGCCGGCATCCATGCAAACATTACTGTAAACAGTACCGGCATCCAGCGCATCATACGCTGGGTCTGGGCAACTGCGTCGTTGCCAGAATTATTTGTCTTTGGCGACTGCAGGCGTTGTTGCAGGTACATTGTTGCACCCATCAATATTGGCAATATAAAATATGGATCCATCGCAGATAAATCGTGTATCCATAAAAAACCTGCATTGCGCATCGCAACAGATACCAATAACGCCTTGTACAACGCAAAGAATATTGGAATCTGAATCAACATTGGCAAACATCCCGACATGGGTGATGTCTTGTGCGTCTGGTACAGTTTCATCATTTCCATCTGCAGGCGCATTTTATCATTGGCATACAGTTTCTGGATGCGCTGCATTTCGGGCTGCATCTTTTGCATTGCCGCCATGGAAACATATGACTTGCGCGTTAATGGCCACATCAACAGGCGCAACAAAATTGTCATGATAATAATCGCAACGCCATAATTCATTACAACATGATGAATCCCATTTAACACCCACAACATTGGACGCGCCAAGAACCAAAACCAACCATAGTCAATCGTTTCACCCAAACCGGCAATCCGATCAGCGGCCGCATCCAAGACGTTTTGATCGCGTGGGCCAACGAATACATTTGTCGTGATTGTGGCGGTGGCACCGTTCGCAACCGCAACAGCCGCCGCGGCAGTGTCTGTGGTATATTTGTCGCCAGATTTCTTGACCCGAATTGTCTGGTCTGGGGAATCTATGGACACAACTGTTTCCCAGTATTGATCTGCGAAACCGGCAAAACCGGACGTTGTGGAATATGCGTATGATTTTTTATCCAGTTTTGACCACGCAACATCTTCGACATCTGAATTGATGTATGCAATCGCGCCATTTGACACACCGGCAGCGGACTTCATATCATTATCACGAACAATACGTGCATATGGCGCAAATGCGGTATCGCGCCCAGAATTATTTTTAATCGTGTCTGTGATTGTGATTGTATAACCATCTGTGGTCAATGTGCGTACAAATTCAATATCGTCTGGGCTGCGCCAAGTATAGGTGTTGTCTTTCACATTCCAGACCGTTGCAGGGGTCGGCGCAGCCGCACCGGTAGAGAGTAAGCCAACCTCGATAAAATTACCATCTGAACCCAACAGGGAAACACGTTCATCAGAATCGGCCGACACCGCATAATCAGACAGACGTACGTCAGAAATACGCAGTCCTTGGACAGATGCATCAATTTTATCAGATGCAACGTTGGTCATCGGGACCGACGACAAATCCACCGCCACTGTTTGCGTTTCAGTTGTTGTTGCACTTTGTTTCGGCGACATAATTGCGCCGATTGTCCACCATGCCGCGATGAACAACAATGTCCACCACAGAAAACCAGACAGCGGCGAACGCGGCGTGGTGGCGTTCTTGTTCGCGTTCCACATGTTAAACCCAGAATTTTTATCCATATATTGTACCATGACTATTTACCATCCTTGATTTGCTGTAAACATTTACGACGTGCGACAAAGACATTTAACAAATACAGTCCAACCCCGACAACAATGCAAACATCTGCAACGTTAAACGCAGGCCAATGCCAGCCGCCAATATGAAAATCCAAGAAATCGACCACTGCGCCAAAGCGAATGCGATCAATCAAATTCCCCAGCGCACCACCAACAATCAATGCCAACGGAATACGTTCGTATGACGCGGCGCGCGTGAACAAATAATGCGCAATAAAACCAATTATACAACTGGTAAATATAATCAAAATCAGCGGTGCAGATTCACCCAGCGCGCGGAACAATGAAAACGACGCGCCATGATTCCATGTAAACACAATGTTAAAGAAATCAAATACATGCGCCATCAAATATGGAACCGGAACAATGTCCCACGCCGCACCATACAATGGAACGCCGCCTGTGATAAGGTAAAGCAATACGCCCTTGGACAAGATATCCAGCAAGACAGCCCCAAATATTACCGACAATATAACCGATATTTTTTTCATTTATATTTCCCCTGTGTACAGGTTGTAAATATAACAATACACAGACATAAATGCAAATAAAATGTCCCCCATGTGGGGGACAGGATTTGAAACTAATCACGCTTGTCAGAAATTACCGTAGATAGTGCGGCATAATCATCGGCGCGCATATCGCACAGCAATCGTTCAATTCGCGCATCCGATATTCCCATGTGATTTAGAACACTGTAGCCCAAGAAGAACGAAGATTCGATTGTTTCTGGCATTGCGGTTGCAACCCCTTCGCGTATTAACATCTGGGAATCGGCCAAGTTGCGGGCGCGGGCAAAAATCTTGACACGTGGGGCAATCGACTTAATCGTCAAAACAGTTTGACGCGCAGTTGTCGCATTGTCCAGTGCGACCACCACAGATTTTATACGACGTGGCTTTAACCCAAATTCACACAAGACATCGCGACTGGTCGTATTACCATAAACAACATTGAACCCCATTTCACGTCCCATCATGACCGCGCTGACATCCAAATCAATCGCGACATATGGAATACGCTGGGCGTCCAGCATCTGGCAAATAATCTGGCCAACACGACCGAAACCACAAACAATAACCGCAGGTGTAATCGCATTGTCTGCATCATCCAATGTGCGTGCGTGGCGTTGTGGAAACAACTTGCCACGACGCTGAAGATAATCATGCAAACACAGCAGCAGTGGCGTTGTCATAATCGATAAAATAATTATAGCGGTTAAAATTTCTTCGTGCCCAGATGGGATGGCGGTGATACCACTGGCCTTCATCGTTTGCAGCATTAACAGTGCAAATTCACCGCCCTGTGCCAACAACAACGCAATCATAAAGGCATCAGGGACATTTATGCCACGAACACGCGCAACGATAAAAAGTGCAAAGAACTTAATCGTAATTAACGCAACAACACCAAACAGAACAATATACCAATTATGCCCCAACAGCGGCAGATTTAACCCCACCCCCAGCGAAATAAAGAAGAAAGCCAAGAACAATGTTGAATATGGCGATATTTCGGCCGTTATTTGATGACGGTAAATCGTTTCAGACATCAGCATACCCGCCAAAAACGCCCCCAAACCCGCCGGCAGACCCATCAAATCCAGCAACACAGCCCAAATCACGATATTTAACATGACGGCCAGTAAAAAGGCCTCTTTGGATTTTAATTTTGCAACGTGGCGCAACAGTGGCGTCATAACAAAACGCCCAATAACAATTACAGATAAAATTAACGCGACGGATATAACCAGAACGTCAATCGCACTGGCCCCCAGATTAAATGTTTTGCCGGCGAACACAGGCAACATCGCCAACAGTGGTATCGACAATAAATCTTGGAACAACAGAATTGAAAATGTTTGACGGCCCATCGTGGTATTTAACTGATTGCGATCGGTCAACAGTTGCATGTCGGCGGACGTACTGGACATCGCCAACATCAGCGATACCATAACACACACCATTGTCGCCCACTGGGTCAGGCCAAACAGCACAGGGAACAACATTACAGCAACCATCATAACCTGTGCCGCGCCCAGTCCAAAAATCGTGCGCTTCATACGCCACAGACGGCGCATATTTATTTCCAACCCAATGTTAAACCACAAAAACATAATTCCCATTTCACCCAGAAATTCCCATGTGGATGACAATTCAAACAGGTTGAAAACATACGGACCAGATAAAACACCCGCCAGCAAAAACGCAACCAAGGCACCAATCTTGGCCACACGTAATAAATAGACCAGAACAAACAGAACTGCAAAAAACGCCAGCAGTGATAATGACATTTGGTATTCTCTCTCTTGCTATACAATAAAATCTATGATGTGATTATAACAAATTCTGCGCCAAGGTTGCAAACATTTCTGGCGATAAATTTTCGGCACGTTCTGTCCCCGTCAGACCAAAACGCGACCAATCCACATTTGGAATTATTCCGCGTATCATTTTGCGACGTTGCCCAAACAGTTTTGATGTTATCTGTTCAATCTTTTTTATATCAACAATGCGTGAAATCTTGGTCGGATTTGGAACGATTTGAACAACCGCAGACTGAACCTTGGGACGTGGAAAGAACGCAGTGTTGGGTACATCAAACAGGATTTTGCAATCTGCAATCAGTGATGACAAAACCGCCAGACGACCATAGTGTTCGTCGCCAACGTGCGCGGTGATGCGCATGGCCACTTCGCGTTGAAACATCAATGTCAAAGATTTAATTTTTTCACCGGTGGCAATTTTCTGCAACCAACCGATTAACAATTCTGTACCAACGTTATATGGCAGGTTGGCGCATATCGCATATTCGTTCAACCCCAGTTCAGAAAAATTTACACGCAGCGCGTCATCATAAATAACCGTCAGGCGACCATTTGATGCATCTATAATCTGGGACAAGATGGGCGCGGTCGTTTTGTCTTTTTCAATCGCAATTACGCGTGGTGCGCCCGCCAACAATAACGCCCGCGTCAGGCCTGCGGGGCCGGCCCCAACTTCGACCACTGGGGTGGTTTTTATATCGGGTACACTGGATGCAATGCGACCGGTCAGATTTAAATCAAACAGAAAATTTTGACCGAACTGTTTCTTGGGTTCCAGACCACATTCGCGCATCATCGCAGATACAGGCGGCAAAGTTGCAATCATATCCGTCATAAGGATTTACGCCCCCCAAACGCCAATGTTAGCGTGCCATCATCCAAATAATCAAGATCACCACCCAGTGGCACACCAGATGCCAATTCAGAAAATGACAAACCGTCAACCGCGCCGACAGACGACATGATATAATGCTGGGTCGTCTTGCCTTCGACAGTATTGGGCAATGCAAAAATAATTTCAGTAATCTTTTCGTCGGCAATTCTGGCCGGCAATGTCGCGATATTTAAATCTTGGGGCAGAATGCCGGACGCACCAGACAACAATCCACCAATAATATGATAACGACCATGAAATACAGACGATTTTTCCAATGTCCAAACGTCTGATAAATCGCGCACAATGCACAGTTGTCCATTTGCACGCGATGCGTCGCGACAAAATTCACAGCCCCCCGCCCCACGATCTGTTAAAACACCACAGGTTGGACATGGCGCAATATTTTCAGACGCATCCATTATCGCAGATGCCAGCGCGGCGGCACGACCAGTTTTATCCTGCAACAGGCACAGGGCAATACGCTGGCCACCACGTGAACCAACGCGTGGCAGTTTTGCAAATAACTTAATCAACTTTTCAATTTTCGGATTCATGATGTGTATAAAATACTAGTGAAAAACATAACTGTCAATGCCGTTTGCAGTTGCTGATGATTTTATCTGGGCGGCCGTCGTTTCAGACAAACCATAGGCACGCACACGATACAAACCTGTTCCCGTCGGTTCAACAATCGCATTTACCCCCAGTTTATTTTTAACATTTGCAACCTGATTTGCCGCCGCAGACTGGGATGAAAATGCACCGAACTGGACACCTGTGCCACCACCTGTGGCGGCCGGTGCTGCGGGGGCGTTGTATTTTGGGGCGGCGGCCGTTGTTGCCGCATTATATGCCGCAGAAAATGTTGTTGGCGCAGTTGTTGCCACAGGTTGCGTGGCCTGATAAGACGTGGGTTGCGACGGCGCAACGGGGGTTGGCGCGGTCTGTACCGGTGGCACATATGTATTATTCACGATGGGTTGTGTGCCATTGTTCAGCATTGAAAAACCACGATTTAGCATCTGGGCCGCGACGTTTGCACGAACATCTTTGTTTTCTGCGCCCAACACAACCGACATCAGACGCGCATTACCACGATGCGCGGTCGCAACCAATGAATACTTGGATTTTTTGGTATAACCTGTCTTCATACCATCGCAACCATTGAACGATGTCAACAGGCGGTTGCCGTTGGTGTAGGTTTTGCCGTTATATGTCCACGATTTTATTCCAAAGAAATGCCAATACTGGGGAAAATGCTTATACACCGCCATGGACAGCAATGCAATATCACGTGCGGTCGACATATGATCGTCGTTCGGCAGTCCAGATGAATTTTCAAAATTAGTTTTTGTAAGACCAATTTCACGCGCAACACGCGTCATCAGATCGGCAAAGGATTCTTCTTGGCCGCCCTTTAAATTTTCGGCCAAGACACGTGCGACATCGTTTGCACTGTATACTGCGACCGCCTTGATTGCATCTTCGACGCGTATTTTTGCGCCGGCCGCCAACCCCAGTTTTACAGGTTCGGCATTTGCCGCAGATTGCGACACAATCAAATAATCATCCAATGCCAAACGTCCATGTTCCAGCGCATCAAACGTCAAATACAACGTCATAATTTTGGTCAAACTGGCCGGATAGTTTAATTCATTTGCGTTTTCTTGGTATAAAACACGACCTGTGTCCATGTCTGCCACCAAGGCCGCACGATATTGGGCCGCATTGGCATTGGCACACAGCAGCACAGACAACAAAAGGATGGACATTCTTCTCATACAATCAATGTTAGTAAAAAATCCGCCACGTGGTCAACATATAAAAAATCCCGCCAGATGGCGGGGATTTTATTTATGGCGACGGCGCGCAAAGAATGTACGACCGCGTTCCACCAAGATAAATAACGCAGGTGTCAGCGTGAATGTGAACAGCAAACTGGCCAACATACCACCAATCATAACGGCACCCATGGCGACCTTCATACCGTCGACGGACCACAACTGGGGAACCATACCTGCGACAACGGCGATGGACGTCATCAAAACCATGTTTTGTTTGTCTGTCAATTCGGCCCACATCGCAGTGGCAGGATCTTCGCCGCGACCAACGCGATTAATGGTTGGTTCCAGTACCAGAATATTGTTATTCACCACCAATCCAACCAACATAACAAACGCCAACATTGCCCCAACGTTCATTGTTGCGCCAGACAAGAACATCATCACAAACACACCCGCAAAACTGGTCAAGATAGACGTTGCGATTGTAAATGGATGCGCCAAAGAATTTAAAATCGCAGCCAATAACATAAATGTCAATATCGTTGCCAGCATAAAGGCCTTGCCAATTTCACTGGCGGATTCGGCCTGCGTGTCAGACATACCACCAAACTGGGTGTAGTAGCCCGCAGCCCAATCAATCTTGTCCAGTTCGGATTGAATTTTGGCCTGAACAGGACCCATTGTTGATTTACCGATATTTATATCGATTTCGGTATATCTGTTTTTATCTTCGCGGCGAATATCGGGGGTGGCACGTTCAGAACGAACCGTACCCAGTGCGGACAATGGCACCATACCCTTTTGCGAATTTACATAGACATTGTCAAATAATGCCACCGTTTTGAACGGTTTTGCAAATTCCAAAATAATTGGGTATTCTTCGCCGTTTTCTTTGTATTTGTAATCATCGTTTCCAAACAACGCAGTACGCAGTGTCGTGCCAGCATATGCATTTTGGACACCCCAGAAATTCATTTTTTGCTGATCTGGAACAAACTGGGTTTCCATGGCCGGCAACTGTTGGGCGCGGACCGCAGATTGTACTTCGGGGATTTGATTTACAATTTTAATGATTTGGTCTGCGTATGCTTCGCGGATGGCATCATCTTCACCGAAAACATTTAAAACCAAGTCGGATGAAATACCAGACGACATTGCTTCGCCGGCGCGAATTTGAATTTCTGCATCCGCAACGTTCGCAATGGCAGGCAACATTTTCTGGGCCAACAGTTTGTCAGAAATATTGCGTTCTGACGCATCGACCAATTCGACTGTAATCGTGATATTTTGCAGACCACGTTCACCAATTTTTACGGTCGTAGATTTTACTTCGTCAAATTGTTCCAAGCCACGTTCAATTTGCATGGCGATTGATTCAGACTTTTCGAATGTCGCGCCCATTGGTGCACGCGCAGTAATTGTTATTTCATTTGCGTCGGTTGATGGTGAAAATTCGTTTCCGACGAACTTCATCAACTGAACAGATGCAATAAAGATTACAAATACCAACCCGACAACACGCCATGGATGCGCAATCTGAAAATCAAACCAACGACGCATCCAGCCACGTGATGCACTGTCAGTTGCACCAGAATTGTCCGACACAACCGTTGCGCGAACTGTTTTTGTACGTGTCTTCTTTTTATTATCGGTCAAGCGCAAGAACTTTGCAATCATCATTGGTGTCAACGTGAACGAGAACATCAATGACAACAACGTCAGATACACAACAGTTAAACCAAACTGGACCATGAATTGACCAACAATACCGTCCATAAACGCCAACGGCAAGAACACCACGACGTTTGTGCCGACACCTGCCAAAACAGACACAGCAACCTTTTTCGTGCCGTCAATCGCGGCATCTTCGGGATTTTTACCGGCACGCAATTCCTGTAATGCAGATTCAATCAAAATAATTGCGTTTGACACCAGTGTCCCCAGCGCAGACGAATATGCCAGCAGTGTCATTGCATTTACTGTAAAGCCAGACCCATCCATAAAGAAGAACCCAGCAATCAATGACGCAGGAATAACGACACCTGCAATAACAGTAGAACGCCAGTTGCGCGTAAACACCAATAATACCAAAACGGTTAATACAACCCCCAAGATGATAGCGTTTATTGTACTGTCGGTTTCATCGGACACAGATGTTGATGAATCAGATGCAATCATCATTTCTGCACCGGCGAAACGCGACTGTAAATCGGCCTGTAATTCTGGCATTTTCGCGCGCAGGGCATTTGAAATATTAATCGCATTACCGTCTGATGATTTTACAACAGATGCAACCACCACAGGTTCACCGTTATACCGCGCACCGTTTTCAATGTCGCGGGCCGCATCTGTGATTTGGGCAACATCGGACAGGGTGAAATTATTACCTTCGACAGTGGTCAGGTGCAAATTTTCAATTTCACTGATTGATGCAAATTCACCAATAAAACGAACATTGGATGAATTGGCAGATGTTTCAATCTTGCCCCCAGGGACGTTCAAGTTGTGCGATCCCAACGCAGACACAACATCCATAATTGTAATTCCGCGGGCCGCCATTTGATCCGGATTTAACGCAATTCTAATTGCACGTTCACGACCACCGAAAACAGATACAGATGCAACACCATTTATCGCAGTGATTTTGTTCGACAGAAAGTCATCAACATATTCTTCTAAATCACGTGCATCTGCCCCGCGCAAAACGATGTCGACCACCGATTCTTGCAGTGGGTTTAATTTTTCAACAACAGGTTGATTCATATCGTCTGGGAATTCAGAAATCAATGAATCCAGTTTTGTTTTGATTTCTGTGGCCTTGTCATTAACGTCGACCCCCAGATTAAATTCGGCCATGACGAAGCCACTGTTTTCATAGGCCTGTGAAATAATATTTTTTAATTCAGATACTTCAGAAATCGCATCTTCGGCACGCTTGATAATCTGTGATTCAATTTCTTCGGGTGTGGCCCCAGGGTACACAAACGTCGCCGTCACCATTGGAAAGTCAACCGACGGTGTGCGTTCAATGTTCATATTTGGAAATGAAACCAGCCCCAAAACAACCCATACTAAAACAAACATCAATGTGGTAATTGGTCTGCGAACAAAAAATTTCAGCATTTGTTAATCCCCCCCTGAACTATTGTTTGATTTGTACTTTGTCGCCGGCATTTACAGTCGACAGAATAACGATGTCGCCATCATCCAATCCAGATGCAATGTATGCATTTTCGGCATCTTGGCGTGCGATTTTTATGGCGCGCGGTGTTGCAACGCCGTCGGACACAACCAATACAGAATTATCAGCAATGGCATACAGTGGAACAAAATAGCCGTTGGCACTGTATTCGGCATACTGCAACCCATCTGCAACACCAGATGTGCGAACAACGTACATACCGGTATCTAAATCCAGATCACTGGACACAGACACAATTTTTCCATTGCCAACACGTTGACCGGCACGCAGGTTGGCCGCACGCGCCCCAGATACGTATGCGCGATTATTCTGGACCGACAGCGGTTCATACAACACACCAGATTTGCGCGACATTTCGATAACTTCGATTGGGGCGCCAGTATCGGCCGCAACACGCGCTGCATTAAAAACATAGCGCGCATTTTCAGATGCAACCGCCGCAAAGCGGAATACCGCCCACCCAATTAACAACAGCACCAGCGCACAGAACACAATGTGCTTGAAACGTTTTGTCTTCATCGTTTTTTGTATTTTTTCCATTTTTATTCACCTAACTTCTTGACAGATTCCGCAGACATTAAAATTTTGTATTTTGTATTTAACAATGCCAAATCCAACTGATACAGACCGGCCGACACATCAGCCAATTCAACCGCAGACGTTTGACCAGATGCAAATCGATTCTGGGACAAAGTATATGTTTTGGCCGCCAAATCGCGCGCATTTTCCAGTGTCGACAGGTTGCCACGCAAATGATCATACTGTTTGATGGCGTTGTCGTATTGTTCGGTTGTGATTTTCTTGGCCTGTGCCAAATCTTGACGGGCCGCTTCGGCGTTCATGGCTTCGACCGTTGCATTTGCACGATTCAGACCTCCGCTGAAAATCGGCATTTGCAACGCCAATCCCCAATATGCCGACTGACCACCCTTTTGGTCAAACAAGTGGCCAACATCACCCGACATAGACGAATATGTGTATGATGCCGTCGCCGCCAATGTTGGATAATTGTTCGCACGCTGGGAACGGGCCAAACGTTCGTACATATTGACCTGTTCATCCAGAATTTCCCACTGCGGTGTCGTTTTCAGTTCGCCCGCATTCAGCGCATCAAAAGACGATGGGAAATTGTCGGTCAGTGTTAATTCTTCGTCAACATCGATACCGGCCATAATTTTCAACATACGATGCGCAGTATCGCGATTGAAGCGGGCATCAGATACATTGATTTCCTTGGTCGCAATGTCGGATTCAATCTTTAACAGGTTGCTGCGATTTGCACGACCGGCCGATGTCAGTTTCTTTTTCGCGGCACGCGCGTTGGCCAAATCTGTTTCGGACAATTTTACGATTTCATCGGTCATCTTGGCTGTCCAGTACAAATCCGCCGCCGCATAGCGAACTTCGCGACGTGTTAATTCTTGGGACGATTCTGCCATTTTTATTGCAGATTTGACCGATTTTACAGCGTTGCCAATCTTGCCAAAAGTATAAATCGGCTGGGTCAATGTTAAGCCCGCTTGGAAAATATTATCTGGGATTTCAAATACCACAGATTGGTCTTTTAAAGATTCTGAAATCAGTCCACCCAATGATGGTGGCAATTCAATTTTCTGTGATTCTGATGGATTTTCAATATTCACCATGTTCATGTAGGATGCAGAACCTTCTAGTTTAAACCAACGATTTGCGTTGGCGGCATCCAAAGACGCTTCGGCACGACGCAAATTCGCATCGGCCTTTTTCAAATCGTGCGATTCCGCAGTTATACGCGCGACAGCATCATCCAAAGATAAATCCAGTGCCATTGCAGGCGACAAAAACACCCCCGCGCACAGAACCGCCAGCGCAGATGCATTCTTAAATTTAAGCATTATTCAACTCCACCTTTTGTAAAATTTCCTTCATAACACGCATAGCGTCGGTCAAGCGTGCTTCGTCTTCGCGAGAGATGTGGGCAAAAACCTTTTCAACACCTGCGCGAAACAAATCCATTGCCAAAACTGCCTTGGCCGCACCATCATCCGATACAGAATACCATGTGTTGCGACGGTCGTCTTCGTCAATCGAGCGAATTACCAATCCATCGCGTTCCAATTTGCGAAATGCCGCACACAGATTCGGTGCCGACACATGTTCGCGACGCGCAATGTCTTTCAGGCGCGCACGCCCACCCTGATGCAGGCGCACCAAAATCGACATCAACTGACGCGGATAACCAGTCGTTTCAACGCGATCCAGACGCAGTTTGTCCGCCAAACGGTCCAAAGTCCAGACGTTTTGTTCAATCAGTTTTACAAATTCCTTGCGTGGCATGGCATATTCCTGTATAATGTGGTTAGTCGGAAAATTTATTATAAAACTGAATCATTATATAATTTAATAAATATTTTGCAAGCAAAAAATTCACATTCTGTTAATAATCTGTGCCAAAGGTAAATTCACCACTGCCAAGATTGCCGTAAAATTTTTGCGACACAATGTCAAACATGCCGTTTTCTGGGACTGTGAAGTCGCCTATTTGTAATCCTGCGGGAACAGGAACCAAATGCATAACAACATCTGCGCCATCGGTAAAGATTGCATAATAGACCTTTATCTTGGAACATACTGCGGCGGTGCCTTTGCGATTTGTACAGAAAACAAATACCGGATACGGATTATCAAGATGCGTACCTAAATCTGTTCCATAAACATCACCATTATAACGGACAGTTCGGTCATTTTTATAATTCAGATGGACGGTATATCGTCCGGTTGTACTTAATCCAGTATGCCGATATGTATTCCAGCCCCAATATGGACTGGACGACTGGCCCAGTGTAAAACGTGCATATTCTGGAACCTGTGAACCGATTTCCAACTGCGAACCAATCAGCACGTGATCAGATGTTCCACTTTCACGAATGTATGAAAATTCCAACCCCAATGTGTCCGATGGAATAATGCCGGTATCAATATATTGACCGCCCGAACTTTCCAGATAAACATCAGGATGCGCCCATGTCAGGCGGCCGTCTATTACCGCATAAATCGCATCTGTTGCGGAATAGATATTATTCTGATATTTGACATGCAAAGAATTTGGTATTTTCCCCGTCGCCAGATTTACATACCACGTCGCATTATCTGAATCTTGGATACACAGCGACGGCGTTGTTGTGCGCGTATCATACGCTTTGAATACAGTATCGCCGACATGCAAATTACGCCAACACCTGTTATCATCACATTCGGACGCGGCAAACAGTTCGACCCCCAACAGCCCGAACACAATAACACCAACAAGTAAACGATAACAAATACGCATCCCCCCACCCACAAAAAACCGCCACAGAATATGGCGGTCGGGGTGTTAGAAAAATCATCAACAAGTATGACCCCGCCGGCCTTTGGGGCAATCGCCCCTGTTGTATAACCGACGGCACCCCGACACGAAGTGGGCATGTCGGGTATAACCACAAAAAAAAGACGCATCCGCGTCATTCCTTGTGCGGATTTCAGTACGTATTTTTCGTACTGCTTGTTGATGGGCTTTTCTACGGCCCCGAACCCACATCCCTGTGAATTCTGTTGTTATTTTATCATAAAATCATCTGAATACCAACCAATTTTGTATTTGACCACAACGAATTTATGTGCAAATGTTATCCCCATGAAGTACGATAGAATTTATTACACCAGAATGTTTTTTAACCAAATACTGCCCCAGATTGAAAAAATATCTAATCAACCGCGGTATGGTTATCATGGCCTGACACATACGACACAGGTCGCACTGTTTGGCATCGATATTGCACAAAGCATTGAACAGGACCCTTTGCCGGTTTTGCTGGCCGCGGGATTGCACGATTGCGCACGCACAAACGACGATTGGGATACAGAACATGGACTGAACGCGATGCCAATCGCATGTGATTTTATTGCACAAAATTACAGCCATTTACCATTACAGACAACCCAGCAAATACTGTACGCCATCAGACACCATACCATTGGCGAGGTTGCGCCGGATAACATTTCTGCATGCCTGTGGGACGCAGACAGAATCCGCCTGTCGTGGGAATGTGGATACGACAAAAAGTTCTTTAACACCGCGCGCGGATGTGAAATCGCCAGTTTGCCCCCAACCGCACAAAGTAAATATATCGCAGCACAGAACAGTTATCTGGTATGGCACAAGATTCGCACACAGGCACAACTGGATTTTGACCACCAACAAGATTTGCACGCATGCGCCGTCGGAACAGAATTCAAGACCAGATAATTTTGTTATTGCAAAATTCACACAGGTTATTATAATACCCTGTGCTTTTGGGGTGTCGTCTAATGGTAGGACAAGAGATTTTGGTTCTCTTTATCATGGTTCGAATCCGTGCGCCCCAACCAATATTCAAACGCCCCGCATAGGGCGTTTTAATATTGTGCTGGGCCACAGTTCGTAATCTGCAACGACAGTTGCCGGTTCGACAATGAGTAGATTTGATAAGCGAAGCGCGAACAAATCGTCAGGAATGCCCCGCAGGCATTTATGCCGAGGGAATTGAGTGCGCCCCAACCAATATTCAAACGCCCCGCATGGGGTGTTTTTTTTATTCTGTTCCTTCTTTTTTCTTTTCTGTTTCTTCTTGGGGTTTATTATTTTTTGACAACGTTTGAAGAATAAAAAAACAACACAGAAATATTACCGCCATCAAGCTGTATATGGCCTCTGATATTACAAATCAAAATCGATATAGAATCTCTAATTCGATACGATGTTTGTCAAATTCTTGGGACCAGACATTTGAATCGCGCCGAATATATGTATACGTCAGCGCAGGATAAAAGTTTTTCCATTCAACAAATCGATTTGTCAGGCGGACGGATGCACTGTAAACAATATCAGAACGCGTTAGATTCTGATAATTATAATCTGACATTATAAAATACCGTTCATCCAAATAACGCAAAAAAGAAATATTACCACGCAACAGCGTTGCAAAACCCCATGCCCACTGATCATAATACCCCAGCGAAAAACCGACCGAGTCATAACCATAACCTGCGCTGTTCGCATCAGAACGACCAACCGATAATCCAGACATCACAAAACCGGTATTACTGAAATAATATCTGGGCTGAACATATATTTGCATGTCTTGGCCGGACAAAAAATCACTGACATAATCATCAACATAGTTATTTTTGTTCCACGACACACCACCAGACAAAACCCAACGGCGTGCAAACTGCCAATTCGTATTTAACAATATTCCATATTGATTTGTATAGGGCGCACCACGATAACGCCGCCACGCAACGTTTGGCTGCAGACTGATTTCACCATTGGCAAACGTATAGCGCGGCCCCATCGCCAGACGCAGCGAATAATCATCATACTGTTCACCAGAATATTCCAGACCAGATACAGATAAAGAGGTCTTTAATCCAAAGTTCTTGGTAAAGCGCAGATAATAACTGGCATCAACCCCAAATCGAATACCGATACCTGAATCTTGTTTTTCCATTGGGCGACAGAATACACCAAATGAACTGTTTATACATTCTTCGGATGCACCACTGGCATAATTTAAATTGGAATCGGGAACAAATGAAAAATACGATTCAACAGACCAATTCTTTTGCTGTCGTATCGCAGTTAGAAAGGTATCAATATTCTTAACGATTGGTTCGGGCAAATTTGGTGTTGCACGTGCAAACAAAAACTGTTCTTCGGCCAATGAATAATCGCCATTCATAAAATATGCACGTGCCAGTTCCAGACGTGCCAGAACCGAATTTGGATAATATTTTAATATATGCAGATAATATTTAATTGCGGTTGGATAATCTTGGTCATCCGCGGCAATTTGCGCCAAGCGAAATACAGATTCTGTACGAACACGATAATCAGAATCTTTTAACAGCGCGCGATATGTGGCCTTTGCCTTGTCTGTTTCGCCATTTTTTTGCAACACACCCGCCAACGCCAACGATTGCGCAGAATTTAATTCAATTTCTGCGGCAAATATGGGGGTGCAAAACAACTGCACCCCCACACAATAACAAATCCATCTGTTCAGATTCATTATTGTTTCACACCACCAAATGCGACATCAAGCATGGTATCAATATTGTTTGAACCATCTGTTCTGGCCCATTCGATGTGATACGAACCGACGGCTTCGGTTGCAACGGCGCTTGTGTCGGTGCCCGAATATACTATTTGCGCTTCACCGCGTTCGATGCTGTCTGCGCCACCATTATCAACGGCAAAGCCAGATTCAATTTCACCCTTTGCGGTCAACTGAACGTCAGTAATGGCACCATTTTGTGCTGTGATTGTCGTATCGTACCAATTAAAGGCAGAAAAATCCGCATTCAGGGTTTCGATTGGATTTCCACTGTTTGGATCGAACGTCAATGTTGCATCGACACCGATTGGATTGCCTGCCTTGTTGACTGACGCTAACCCCAATGTACCTGTAACTTCTGCATCTACGTTCTGACTGGGGTTTGCAGGCGCAGTTTCAATACGGATTGCACCATATGCCTTGCCTTGGTATTTTACGTTGTCTGTCAGCGATGATGCCAACGTCTTCATATCAACAACATTTGCGTCATAGTACATCGGTTCAAAGAACAACAGACCATCTTCTGCGATGGCAGGATCGGCCGACGTGAAAATGTCGCTGTATTGCATACCCAAACCATCCGCCGCATTCAAAAATGCAGTTAAACCATTTGAATGAACACCATCTGTAAAGTCATTAATATTGGTAATTAAAAATTCATTTTTTATAAAACCACGCGAATCAGATTCACAGGTTTGATCGGACGGACATTCGGTTATATATGTACGCATAACAACATCGCCGGTGTTTGCATCTGCAATCAGATAATACGTTTCGGTTGGGCCTTCGCCACCATCGGTTACCTTGGGCATCATATGCAGGTTGCCACTGAATAATTCAGGCGCAATAATAACCGGCAAATCAGGTTCGTCATCACCAGTGTTATCATCACCAGTGTTGTCATCACCAGTGTTGTCATCACCAGTGTTATCGTCGCCAGTGTTATCGCCGCCAGTATTGCCACCGCCAGTATTGCCACCGCCGGTATTATCACCACCTGTGTTATCGCCAGTGTTGTTATCGCCGCCGCCGATATTTTCATCGCCCGCGTTGCCACCACCAGTGTTTTCACCACCACCAGTGTTTTCATCGCCTGTGTTGCCACCACCAGAATCTGGGGTATCAGATGGGCCAACAACATCCGAACTTGGTGGCAATGGTGCACCAGAACCACCGCCAGAACCACCACCACATGCACACAGTGCCAACAATGATGTCAACAATACTAATTTTTTCATGATATTAATTCCCTTTATAAAAAAATTAAACCGCCACAGAAATTGGCGGTCGGGGAGTTCGTAAATCATCACATCGTTGATCCTGCTGCTTTTGGGTTACCCCTGTTGTATAACAGACAGCCCCCCGACTGCATATGCACAGTCAGGGATAAATAACGACGCAAAAACACAGGAACGTTGTCGGAATAACGACGCACCACCGTTTCGCACCGGATGTGAAAGGCCTACGACAGCCCCGAACCCAATTCCCATTGGATTCAGTTTTATATTATACTAAAACAAGAAAAAATTCAATATTAAACACAAAAAAACGCCCCAGATGGGGCGTGATTAGATTAGCGCGACATTTGTTCCAACGTATTCAACATTGTATCAATCGCATCGGTGGCAGCCTTGATGCCTTCTGGGACAGGTTGTGACATATTACTGGTTACCAACATCAGATTGCGCTGTTGTTCCAGTGCGGTTTTTGGCGCATCGAAAACAACAACATCGTACAGTTTCGATTGACCTTCTATCATTTCGGAAACCAATTTTACACCTTCTTGGAATACAGCAGTGTTTTTTTGCCCTGCGCGCCTTTTACAATACGTTGCAATCTGGTGGCACGCTTTTGCAATTCTGCCTGCGCGGCGTTAACACGTTCATTTACAATATCAGCCATAGATAAAACTCCTTTCCACGTGTTATTTTATCATAAACCATGCCCAGATTCAATATTGATTGCGATACAATTTATCATACTCGCGGGAGGCGGCGGCCATCAATTCACGATGCGGACTGGCACGATCGCCGGTAAAGACAGGCGAAAAATCACAAAATGCGCAATCTTCCCAATCGATAAATGCGATAATTTGCATCGTATTTATATCAACAATAAAGTTATCACAAATGTCCCCCTGCGACCATCCGTACATATAGTCTGGTTTGGCATTCACATCGGGCTTTAAATCGCGGATTGATTCTGGGTCGGCACGACCAATTTCATATATAAATCGCGCAATCTGTTTTGCCAATATATCAATATTTGCCATGGCAATATCCAGCGGAATTTGACGCAACCCACAACCACGAATAAATTTATACCTGCGCACCAAAACACCACGATGCGTAAACACATCAACAGGTGGCACATATATCGGCGACAGTGGTGCCAACGCGGCAACAATACGCGATTCACGCAGTGTCAATTCACGCGAATTACTGCGACGCAGGGGAAATTTATAGATATATTCGTCATTAACACTGATTAATAAATTGCGTGCCTGATAGCCAACAAATGTTTTAATACGACGGACAGGTACACCCAAATTTTTACGAATAAATCGTATGGAATCCAGCATCGAAGAATTTAAAATAACACGCAGACGCTTGCGCCTGTCTTGGTTATAAATACAGCCGCAAATCAGATTAGTAAAAAAACGACGGATTGGGCCAGCCATTGTGATTTTAATCCTAGGCAATATTTTTTTATGGTGCAAGGGAAAACTTTCATTTGAAAATGCGTATGATTGAGTATAAGATAATAAAACACAGAAACAAAATGCCCCCATCGTCTAACGGTTAGGACATCAGATTCTCATTCTGGCAATACGGGTTCGATTCCCGTTGGGGGTGCCAAGATTGAACAATGGCACAAGTGAAACGGGGTATCTCGTGAGGCGAACCAGACACTCGTTGCTAATAACGCAACTCGCGCGGTTCTTATTCACTCGGTTTCCCGTTGGGGGTGCCAAGATCGAACAATAAAGCAAAGCAATATGAAAAAGAATAGTGATAATAGCAAATTGTTTCGCACACTGTTAATTCATCCAGTTATGATTGGTGTATATTTTGTACTGTTGGCGATGTTGATAGCCAAAACCCAAGAATCTGCAGCGTTGCGCCAAAACAACAAACAAAAAACGGAACAAATCAACCATCTGGATGCACAGATACAGCAAGGGTTCAAATCCGTTGATAGTTTGCACAACACAATTAATGCGCGTACAACAGATTCTTTGATGCGTCATTTGGACTATCGCGCGGTTGTTCAGAATCGACCACGCATCGACAGTCTGCGACGCGCAAACGACAGTTTAATAAATCTGGCCTATACGGCGGCCAGAAAGCGTTCGCAGTTTTCTGTGGCACGTCGCAACGAAAGTGTATTCCGAGATTTCTTTGATGTGCCGGCGGTAAAAAATGCCAATTGGCAGTACTATTTGAATAAAAAAGAAATTCAAAAACTGACCAAACGCGAACAGGCGGTGGCACACCTGCCACACGATGTGCGTTCGTACTTTGATAGCGTGGCAAATGTGCAGGCACGTCAAAAATTGGGTCAGATTGATTCTTGGCTGAAGCAAAAAGACAGTTTGATTTCTGGTAAGTCAAGATAGGGGCGCAAAAGACTTGACAAAACGTTTGTTTTGTATTATATTTATCTCTGTAAAACAACAAAAGCAAGAGATATAATATGTCAAAGACAAGCAACAAGATTTTGGCAACAGTCGGCGCAACAACGGCGGCGGCGTTGTTATTTGTAGCAATGGTGGTGAATTACGACACACCAAACTATACACGCGAAGAAATGCGCGATGCACGTTTCGATTTAGAATGCGCAGAAAACAGATACTGGATGGCGCACGATGATGCAGTCGAAGCAAGTTATGACACACTGAAAACCGATAAACAGTATAACAAACTGTACAACAAGTTAGTAAAAGTTAGCGAAGCGGCGGATTCTGTGTGGATCAACCCAGATGCAGAATGGAGTCAATATTCACAATTGTTAAAGCAAGCGGACGCCCTGACGGAACAGTGCGATTCACTGGCCGGCGAATTACGTTCGGCACACATTGACAACAATATCGAATTAAAATATGCGAGCGAAAACCTGCGCCGCGCCGCAGAATATGTGGAACAGATGGAACGCGACAGTGTACGCGCAGATTCGATTGCAAAAATTCCACTGACGGTGCGTTTTGAAGACAACTGGAACAAGATACGTACAAAATATCATTTGAACCGTATTGCCAGCCATCAGCAGAGTTTGCAAGAATTACAACGATAAAGAAACAACCGCCATTTGGCGGTTTGTTTATTGCAACATTTCCTTGGCCGATTCCAGCATTTTTATCGCCCTGTCGATTTCAGATGCGTTTGCAACAACCGGCTGGGATGCGACAATTGGCGACGTGGCACCGCCACCAGACACCAACAATTCATCGGCAGATGTTGGCAAATTACCGTCGCGCAATATTTTTTTTACGCCAGCAATCGTCATTCCATGAGTATATAACAAATCCTTGATAACAATCAGTTTGGCAACCGTTTCAGTGCGATAATACCGGCGGCCGCCAGCACCAGTTGTGGGACGGATTGCAACAGGAAACTGCTTTTCCCAATAGCGCAGGGTATGCGCCGGCACGTTCAAACGTTTTGAAACATCGTTTATTGATGCAAAGTATTCATTGTTTTCCATACCGACGCCCCATTTTTATTCTGACACAACCGTTTCAGATGCCGCGTCCCCAGACGACGGTTCTTCGTCTTCGGCACGTTCAATCGAGATTGCAGACACAACCTTTTCATTTTCCGCGGTGCGGAACAAGGTCACACCCGCCGTTGAACGACCGGCAATACGAACATCTGCGACCGGTGTACGGATGATTTTACCACCGTCTGTCACCATCATAATGTCATGATCGTCTGCCACAGGGAAGGAACCAGCGACGGCTGTATTTTTACCACCCAGTTTGATGTTGGTAAATCCGCCACCACCACGATGCGTCAAACGATATTCATACGAACTGGTACGTTTACCAAAGCCGTTTTCAGAAATCGTTAAAATAAATTCTTCGCGGGCTGCCATTTCAGCCATCTTGGCATCATCCAAGACCAATGTAGTTTCTTCTTCGTCTGTGGACGCTTCTTCTTCGATGCCGGTTGCGGCACGACGTGCGGCGCGCGACTGTTTGATGTATGCGGCGCGAACGGCACTGTCGGATTCGCCACGATTCAGCATCGCCATTCCGATAATCCGATCGTCATTGGCCAACGAAATACCACGAACGCCCGTTGAATTGCGGCCTGCGAACACACGAATTTCTGGCACAGGGAAACGAATTGCGCGACCACGATATGTCGCCAAGAAGACATCTTGGTCTTCGTTGCATGGCAAGACGGAAATCAAACTGTCGCCTTCGTCCAATTTCATTGCAATTTTTCCGTTGGCACGAATTGAATCAAAATCACTCATACGATTGCGACGAACCGTTCCGGATGCGGTCGCAAACATCAGGAAATGTTCCTTGCCAGATTCTGCGACACGCGCAACGTCTTCTTCGGGGACTGGCAAAATTGCGGTAATTGTTTCGCCGTTTTGCAGTGGCAACAAATTCACCAATGGGCGACCCTTGGCGGCAGCGGCCGCTTCGGGTAATTTGTACGTCTTTAATTTATAGCACAATCCCAACGAACTGAAGAACAGCAGTGGCGTGTGCGTGTTTGCAACGAACACTTGGACCACATAGTCATCATCTTTGGTGGCCATTGCATTGCGCCCCTTGCCACCGCGCTTTTGCGCGCGATATGTATCCAGCGCAACACGCTTGATATAACCGGTATTCGATACAGTGATAACCATATCTTCGCGCGCAATCAAATCTTCGATATCGATGTCAATTTCGGCATCTGAAATTTCTGTACGACGTGGGGATGCCCAGTTGTCGCGCACAGACGCGGTTTCGTCGCGGATGATTTGGATGATGCGTTCGCTGCTGCCCAAGATTTCCAACAGGTCGCGAATCGTCGCCCCTAAATTAGTCAAGTCATCGTGAATTTTGTCGCGTTCCAGACCGGTCAGACGATGCAGTTGCAATTCCAAGATTGCGCGGGCCTGATCTTCGGACATATAGAACATGCCGTCTTTGTATTCTGTGTTTGGATCATCGATTAATTGAATATAAGATTCAATATCAGACGCACGCCAGCCACGCGCAATCAATGCTTCGCGGGCGGCTTCGGGATTTGGACTGGATTTAATCAATTCGATAACTTCGTCCAGATTCCCAACTGCAACCGACAGACCCAACAATGTGTGTGCGCGATTGCGCGCCTTGTTCAAATCAAAGATTGTGCGGCGACGAATAACTTCGGCACGAAATTCAATAAATGCATCCAGCACACCACGAACATTGAACAACATCGGACGACCGCGATTCAACGCCATCATGTTGACAGGGAAATTCGTCTGCATTTCTGTGTACTGGAACAGGTGATTCAGAACAACATCTGCAATCGCATCGCGCTTTAATTCAATGACGATACGCAAACCTTCTTTGGACGATTCGTCGCGAATTTCAGAAATACCTTCGATACGTTTATCTTTTATCAGTTCGGCGATTTTGATAATCATCTGGGCCTTGTTAACCTGATAAGGGATTTCATCAACAATGATTGCCTGATGATCACGAAAATCTTCGATGTGGGTTTTAGAACGAACAATTATCGAACCACGACCGGTTGTATGCGCCTTGTACGCACCGGCATGTCCCATAATCATTGCACCGGTCGGAAAGTCAGGCCCAGGGATGATTGTGAACAGTTCATCGTCGGTCAAAGACGGATTGTCCAGAACCGCCAGAATACCATTGCAAACTTCGCCCAAGTTGTATGTTGGAACATTTGTCGCCATACCAACGGCAATACCTGAACCGCCGTTCACCAAGAAATTTGGAAACTTGGTCGGCAAAACAACCGGTTCCTGTAATGAACCGTCAAAGTTTGGTTGCCAGTCAACAGTGTCTTTGTCCATATCGTCCATTAACGATGCGCCCAGTTTGGACAAACGTGCCTCGGTATAACGCATGGCAGCGGCCTTGTCCCCGTCGCGCGAACCAAAGTTACCCTGACCTTGGACCAGCATTTCACCCATGGAAAAATCCTGCCCCATACGAACCATGGCTTCGTAAATAGAACTGTCGCCATGGGGGTGGTATTTACCCATAACATCACCGACAATACGTGCAGATTTGACGGTCGGTTTTGTCGCAGGCGCAACATCGTTCATAACATATAAAATTCTGCGGTGCACAGGTTTACAACCGTCGCGGACATCTGGCAATGCACGATCAACAATAACCGACATCGCATAGTCCAAGAAACTGGTACGCATTTCGTGTTCCAACGAAGACTGAGGGACACGTGTTTCGTTTACTTCATTTATGTTTTCTGACATACTACCTTTCCCTATGTTTTTTACATACAAAACATAGCAGATTTTTGGGCTTTTGTTCAAGAAATAAAGCCCAAAAATTACATTGACAAAACATACCTTTGTGATACCGTAGGCAAGGAAGTAAAAAAGCACCAAGAAAGACAATAATGGGACGAATAACAGAAATCTTACAAGACACATACGAATGGGCCGAAGACCTGAAAAACGCCCCAGACAATAACTGTATTGAACGCGCGCAGTATTCGTATCAGACATGGATTCTGAAACAAATGCTGAAGGTCGCCAATGCAATCAGCAGACAAAAACAGAAAACAAAATAGGAATAAAAATGTTTTTACCATTTTACAGATTATTTACTGCACTGTTTATGTACTATTTAATGATAGAGGCATTGAAAAAATTTGGATTGATAAAATCTAAATAAAAATGTTGCGTTTTTATAAAACCTGTGGTTAAATAGACGCGCAAATGAATTTTTTCAGGCGTGTTCATGATGCTGTTCGAACGCGATTGAAATAAAAAAAGAAAGAAAAAACAAACAAGGAAACAAGTCATGGCAACAAAACGTACATATCAACCATCCAAGACACGTCGCGTGCGTACGCATGGTTTTCGTGCCAGAATGGCAACTGCAGGTGGTCGCGATGTTCTGAATCGCCGTCGCGCATGTGGTCGTAAAAAATTGGCCGCAACAGCAGTGAACTAATAAAAAACCGCCGATTGGCGGTTTTTTATATGATATACTTTTCGTTGACTTGACGATAAAAAAATACATTGCCTAAAATGGCTGTATGCGCTATAATACATGGCGTACAAGATAAAAATAACTGCCGAATCCAATGGG
>JAFTNY010000032.1 GCA_017451625.1 Alphaproteobacteria bacterium | reverse complement strand
GTCGTAATTTCCGAAACCGTTTTTATCTAATACATCTGCGATAAATTCGGTTGGCAAATACATATCAGATGCCACAACGATTTTCTTGCCATTTTCACGTGCAAAGTCCCAGACTTCTTTCATTTCTGGATTTGGTCGCAGAACCATCTGTTCCCAATCCATTTCAATCTGCTTAAACGATTTAAAGTTATTATCAATTTCGTCGTATATATCATCCAACGTAATATCTAATTTTTCTGGGTGCTTTTGACGTGCGTTCCATTCTGCCGCCACACGACATGGCATAAAGAAGGGGGCATTACAGTGTTTTTCAATATGCAAGAATAAATCGATTGGTCGAACATATGGTCGAAATAATAACGTATCAAATATATCAAAAGATACAACGTCCGCCTGCAATACCAATTTTCTGACAATCTTTTTCATATTTCCAAACCTTAATACGATAAAAAATCGGACAGATGCATTGGCATAAAAATGTCTTCACATCTGCCCATAATGGAACGAGATTCAGGACCCCAATCAAGAGCAAGAAAAAACCGCCATAAAAATCGGGCGGTCGGGAAGTTAGAAACCTCATAACAATCAGATGAGCCCATCGGTCTTCGGGCAAAAATTGCCCTGTTTTATAACCTGTGGCTTCCCGACCTGTGTCGGGAAACGGTGCGATACGCGCCGTATATAACGATGCATCATCGCACCGGATTGTTATTTTCGGGATTTCTACGTCCCAGATTTCTGTACCCACTGAAATCCACGTGTATCATAGAAATATTTGGGTTTATTGTCAAGTACAAACCCAGCCAATAAAAATCCCCCAATCGGGGGATTTTTATTAACAACCACCTGTTACATTACCGATGATTTTTGAAATAGAAATATCTTTGTGCAACAAGAAATCATATTCACAGTTGCCTGATTTATAAGAACCTGTGCATGCTGCCAATGTCATAACGGCAAATAACGCCAACATAACTTTTTTCATGTTTTCTCCTTTTAGGTTATTCAACATGAAAAAGTATACAGGAATAAAATCATATTTGCAATCTTTATATCGCATTTTTTATCCAATGCACCCGCCACCCACACACGACAATAACGTCAAAACGCGCATCGCCCCGCCATCCGGATTGGGAAATAAAGGTTTCTGCCGCCCGCCGCAGGCGCGCCGCCTGATGCGCCGTTATGGCATCAAACCCACATGCGACTGTGGGGCGCGACTTTACTTCGACAAAAATCAGCAGATTACGTTTTCGCGCAATTATATCAATTTCGGCCCGATGCGTATTGCGCCCTGTGATATATCGCGACCGAACAATGCGACAACCATGCATGCGCAAAAATATTCGCGCCCAAAATTCTGCAAAAATCCCTTGGGTATAGGTGCTTTTAAAACGCATATGGCTTTGCCCGAAAATTCTCGCGCGCTTGCTGGATGTTCTTGGCGTGGTCGGTGGCGTTGCGCCCATTGTCGACCAAATCCAACGCGCCATAGTACGCAATTAACATCGGATCATATGAATTCGTACTGGAAATCCATTTGTCTGTTCCCGAATTTGGCGAACCGTATTTATCCAAAACACTCTGCCAGAATGCCAAGATTTTATTTTCACGCTGTTTGGTAAACTTTTCTGCATCACCTTCGACTTCATTAACGTCATTGTTATAAACCACGCGCCAGACCAAGTTGTCTGTGGCATTGCTGGTAAAATAAACTGTAATTGTTTCGCCGGTATTTTCACGCACCAAATGAACCTCGGATGCGTACATCAATCCACGATTTCGTGCCAAACTGTTGATACAGTTTTCTAACTCTGCCGGCACAACAATCCCCTGTTCGCGACATTCATAGTCCAAATTATGTTTCCAGTCGTTGTGTATCGTGTATATTATTCCATTTTTTGCGCGCGGCGCATATAAACCATGACTTTTAAAGAACAATGTTTGAACATCTTCGAACGGCATCCCCAGCATAATGCCGGCAATATCAAACGCGCCGACACTGGCAACGTCTGCACCACTGTTCAGGTCAACATCTTCCATCGTAATATCGACATCGCCACTGTCCACAATGGCAAAGTTATCAAAGTCAAACGCATCTGCCGCCGCCCACGCCATTGCACTTGGCACAACGCATAAAGTAAATAAAATCAGCAAATTTTTAATCATCTTTGCCCCATCATCCCATCAATTTGTTGTGGCGACATCACGAATCCCGAAATAAAACACCGCCGCTGGATCGCCCCCTGATTCCAAATATTCATTTGTCGTCATATTACCAACCGTATCACGCATCCCAGATTTATACGCCACATCTAAAAACAGAACATCGTTCGTAACCACCGGTGGCACAGAAAAATCATTTGGTGTTTGCCACGTCCGCAATTCATATTCAACGCGCACATACTTATCACTGGCGGGGGTAATGTTGACCACAGACACCGTCCGCAACATACGCGCCTTGGCCATTTCTTCGATTTGCGGTGCCACAGTATCCAGCCACTTTTGGAACACCGCACCCGTTGACATCCGTCGAAAAGATGTTGCCGCCGTCATTCGTTCTGACACCGCGTTCATATCTGGGGTAACATAGAAGTATTCTGTAATATACTTTGCAATCAGTTTATCGCGCATATTCGCATCCCCAAAATCCGCCGGTGTTGCAGGCACCCCAGGCCGTCGGGAATAATTGTCATCTGGCTGGAAAAAATACGGTTCTATTGTGGCCTTGCCACCTGTGTCATATATTGCAGCAGACAACCCCAATGCGCAGAATACCAGCACAATCAACATCAATCCGGCCAAGAATAACAGTACTTTCTTCATCAATTTATCTTATACGCGTTAAAGTCCGATACATAATATCCCATTGTTTGTGGAAACTGTGCCGCATCGCGCGCCAACCGCACATACGCCAGTATTTTTATCGCCCCAGATTTATTAGAATACACCGATGCCCGAACCTGCCACATACCACCTGCATCTTGAATTGCGCCAATCGGTGTTGTTTTTATCGATGCCATATCGACCAACCATGTTTCACCATTTACAACACGCGATTGATAATCTGGCACAACCGACGCAACAAATCGCGAATAAATATCTTCGCCGGCCATACAGTAAATGGCACACTCTTCGGTGTCTATGCCTGTTTTATTTTCTGGATTACACTGCTTTTCGCGGTCGCACGAACGCCACAGTGCCGCATTAACATTATCACTGGCCGACACCCAGAACCAATACTGAATAAATTTACCGATTACTGATTCCTGCAAAGACTGGGCGGTTGTGATTTCGCGCACACGCCCATGATTATGTCCAACGACCGCCCATTGTCCTGTAATATTATCAATCGATACCAAGAACGGATGAACCGTCGCCGCGCGCTGTGTCCACAACAGCAAACCACACATAACAACAATCAGAACAAACACCACCATTGTTGCAATGGCAACCAGACGGGTGGCGGCTAAACGCGACCCCGCAGGGAACGTCGGTGTATTAAATCCCGATGGATATTCCAATTATTCCCCCCTGACATCGATATGCATTTATGCCTGATACACCATGATGCATGCGCATGGGCTTAATTTCAGTTCGTTATTATCATAGCCAACGCCAACCGGTTCGCGATCGTAAACCTGTCCACATCCGGCCAGACACAATGCAACCATCAGACCTAAAAATAATTTTTTCATAAAACGCCCCCTTTCATTTACTTCAAATTATACGCAATTTTCCCAACAGCCGTCAAGACTAAAACTGTGTCTCGAACGACAGCAAGAATCTTTGTTCGCGGTCATATTCTGTCATCTTTAATGGCCAGCCCCAACTAAAATTCATTGGCCCCATTGGCGTATTCCAGTAAATTCCCACACCAACTGATGTCCGCAATGTATCATCGATATAGTTATCACGTGTTATACCATAATACGTATATGTGTCTTCTGCTGCCGGTGGTTTACCCAAGATACCATAGTCCATAAACACAAATCCCTTAATCTGATATTCGTCTGGGATAAAGATTGGGAAATTCAACTGTGTCGACCCATTCAGTTTCCACAGCCCCCCCAGTGCATACGTACTAAATGCCCAGTTGCGTGATCCAACACCCGCCACATCAAACCCGCGCAGTGATTCCCCACCCAAGAAATAGCGATACACACGTGAAATATAGTCCCCATCCAGTGGCTGTAAATACCCAAAGTCCAGTGATGAACGCAACTGCCACCGGTCGTCCCAGAAATTTATCATGCCGATAATATCTGCGTTATACCGCATATATGTTTCTGTCCCGCCAAAGCCAGTGTACGCAATCCCCAGATTTGCAACCACACCGGTGTGCGTATTCTGTTCAAAGTTTGTCGTCAGGTTATGATACCTAAAATTCGTCCCCAACGTATACAGGTTTGCCTTTTGCCATCCGCCGGTTGTCTGAATATCGTAATTCTGGTCAAACGATGCCGACAGACGGACATTCTGTGTCCAGTGATCTGTCAACCGCCATCCCATACGACCTGCAACGGTCAAAGAATCACGATCATACCCAAAACTGCCCAATGATGAATAGTCATACATTGTATACGACACATCAAACCCTGCCGACAGTTGCCGCCCAAACAAATACGGTTCTGTAAAACTGAATAATGCCTGTTTTTGATATTCTGCAATCGAACCGCGCAACTGTACAACCTGACCACGCCCCATAAAGTTGCTTTCGGTAATCCCCGCATCAACCATAAACCCATTGATGTTGGACCATCCAAAACCACCAGACAGTTCACCGGTTGGCTGTTCTTCGACCTTGATGTCCAGATTCATCATATTTGAATCTGCCACACGCGTCGGCACCATCTGCACATCTTTGAAATAGCGCGTACGCATTAACTTCTGACGGCCTTCTTCGATTGTCTGCAATGAAAAGGGATCGCCCGCACGCATTGGCAACGATTGCTGAATCACAGAATCAAATGTTCGAACATTGCCCAAGATATTTATTGAATTTAAATAAATACGATTGGTCTTTTGAATCTTGAACACCAAATCAATCGTTTTATCATCGTCATTTTTTGTCGGCACTGGTTCCACATTGATAAACGCGTATCCATATTCTGCAACCGCACTGCGCAACGCAGACATTGTTTCGTCAACCAAATCAATGTTGTATGTATCGCCTGCACGCATAACAATCGCGTCAGTCAGCACATCGTCTGGAATATCAGGAAACGGATTGTCCACCGTCAATTTGCCAAAGTCATATTTGTCGCCTTCGTCCACTGTAAAGACCACAGAATAATATTCACGACTGGGGGTAAAGGTCCCTGCGGTATTTTTTACCGCAAAATCTACATACCCGTTGCGCAAATAAAACTGGCGCAGCATTTGTGCATCATACTGAATACGGTCTTCGTCAAATGTATCAAATTGTGTCATAAACCGCCACCACGCATGTTCGCGCGATAAAATTTCCCCACGCAGGGTGCGGTCGCTGAATTTTTTATTACCATCAAACTTTATATCTGTAATCCACGTTGGATGTCCTTCGGTAATCTCATAGACAACATTTACACGATTGTCTGGCAATTCAATTTTCTGTGGTTCGATTTTTGTGCCAAAGAACCCTTTGCGCTGGTACACCGTCAGCATTCTTTGTACGTCTGCGCCGATGGTTGCCGCATCATAAGACGACCGTTCTTTGGTCTTGATTTCTTTCTTTAAATCATCGGTCGAAACATCATCATTTCCTTCGACCGTCACCATATTGATAATCGGTGATTCTGACACGTCGATTTTCAGCACATTGCCAGACATACGAACATTTATCTTGGAAAAGTACCCACTTTCTTGCAGGCGTTTTGCAATTTCATTTGTGCGCGCATCGCCGACATTATCGCCCACCTTGACATCGGACAAAATGCGAATAGATTCTGCATCCATACGCTGGTTCCCAGAAACATCAACGCGCGTTACCGTCGCCGCATCCGCAGATGCAACGACCAAATACGACAAAATCGTAATCACAGATACTTTTTTCATATTTACAACCCAAATACACGTGCCAAATCATTCCACATCGTCAATGCGAACAGTCCTAAAATCAACAACCAACCCACCATAATTGCGATTTCCATTCCGCGCCCCTGCAATTTGCGACGTGTTATTGCCTCGATAATCAGTATTAACAAATACCCACCGTCCAAAACCGGCAAAGGCAACAGATTCAACACCCCCAGATTCACCGACAACAACGCAATCAGCGACAACAACGTAAAGAATCCTGCCAGCATTGCCTTGCCCGAATATTCTGCGATGGTAATGAACGACCCCAACTGCTCTGACGAACGTTCACCAGTAATGATTTGCTTTAAAACAACCACCAGTGTTTTTGATTCATAATACGTTTTCCGCGCCCCAGAATACATTGCGCGGAACAGACTTTGGCGTTCTGGGTCTGCGCGTCGCGCACCATCTGCCACCATCCCCCAGCGTTCTGCCGGTGCCAATTTTACATTTATCAGTTCATCACCACGTACAATCAATACATCTGCTTCACGATTTGATGCCAATTCTTTGGCCAGAATCAGTTCCCCCCAATTTGAAATCTTTTCATCATCAATACGCACGATGGTGTCGCCTGAACGAATCCCTGCGTTAAACGCCACAGATTCTTGGATAACCTGACCGATTACTGGTAATTGTGAATTTCCCACCAATCGCGGCTGAAACATAAACAGCGACGTATAAATCCCCCATGCCAGCAAGAAATTCATAAACACACCCGCCCCAATGATTATAAACTGTTTCCACGCAGGCGCAGACAAATAATGACCACGTTTCTTTTCAGGCGACAAATCCGCATATTTTTTGCGGTTGAACATATCTTCCTGACCGTATATCGAAACATATCCCCCCAGTGGCAGGCACGCAATCTTCCACAACGTGCCACGTTTATCGTGCCATTTTACAATCGCTGGTCCAAAACCAATCGAAAAGGTATCAACACGCACCCCCGCCCAGCGCGCCGCCAGAAAGTGCCCCAATTCATGCACAAACACAACAACGCCCAAAACAATTAACAACGCAACGATGGTCAATAAAATCTGCATGTGTTCCAACCCCTTCCTTTACCAAACTGTTTTTTTTACAACATAACCAGCCATATCAGCGGCAACGCATAAATCCATCCGTCAAATCTGTCCAGCACCCCACCATGTCCGGCCAGAATTTTGCCGAAATCCTTGATGCCCAGTTTGCGCTTAATCGCACTGGCCGTCAAATCACCATATTGGGACAGCAACGATACACTAATCCCAATCCACATTAACTGCGGCATAAAGGTGTCTGCCCCCAACAGGCCATACATCACCCCTGCAAATGTTCCACAGATAATACCGGCAATCTGGCCCGACCATGTCTTGCCTGCCGACAGGCGTTCCCACATTTTGTCGCCACCAATCATACGGCCAAAGAACCACGCACCAATATCTGCCGCACAGATAATCATCAGCATCAACAACACAATCCATGGTCGTGCGCCAACAACGTTTATCGCCGCCAACATTACAAACAACAACACCAAGAATCCGCCAAACGCCATCCAATTCTTTTGAATAACATCACCTGATGCCTTGCGCAGGCACAGAATATATTCAACAATCATCGCCAATACGACAATAATTCCCATATATCGCACCGCAGGAATACCAAAGTATTCCAATATCGCCAAACCTGCTGCAATCGCCGCCATAATACAACCAACGATAATTCTTTGTGTTGTGTTTGACATATTTACATCCTTTTATTTCTTTTTACCGGAATAGTTTGCTTTCTTTCCGCCACCAAATCTGCGGTTGCGTTTTGCAAACGCGTCCAGTGTGTACTGCCACAACTTTTCGCTTTTTACCAAATCCGGCCAATGTTCTGGCACAAACAGCAATTCCGCATACGCCAATTTCCACAACAAGAAATTAGAAATACGGCTTTCATTACTGGTTCGCACCATCAAATCAATCGGCAACAGATCGCCGGTATCTAAAAACGTTTCAAATGTTTCACGCGTCACAGGTTCGCCCGCCGCAATCGCCGCATTTACCGCATCAACAATTTCTTGTTGCCCGCCATAGTTCAACGCGAACGCAACTGTGCCACCTGTGTTTTCGGCCGATGTTTCTTCCAGTTTGTCGCACAAATCCGCCAATTTTTTCGGCAATCTATCGCGCGACCCAATCACACGATACCGCAGGTTCTTTTCAACCGCATGCTGCATATTCTTTTTCAGTTCTGTATAAAACAGATCCATCAGAAAATCCACTTCTTCGGTTGAACGATTCCAGTTCTCGGTTGAAAACACAAAGAACGTTATTGTCGACACGCCACGCGCCATAAACCAATCGACCAGATTTTCAAAATTCGAAATACCGGCCTGATGCCCCATCAGCGGGGGCAGGCCGCGCATCTCGGCCCAGCGTCTATTTCCATCGCAGATAAATGCAATATGCTGGGGGATTGGCGCATCCGCCACAGGCACGTTATGTTTTTTGCTAAACAGTTTTAACATATCTTATCAGTTCCCGATTGTTCCAGTATTACACAGACATAATGTCAGATTCTTTTTCCTTGGCCATCGCGTCGACTTCACCCGCGCGCTTGTCAAATACCTTTTGAATATCTTCTTCGTATTTGCGTTGATCGTCTTCAGAAAATTCCTTGTCTGTCACTGCGCGTTTGATTTTTCCCATTGCGTCCTGACGAATATTGCGCATAGAAATCTTTGCTTCTTCTGCATACTTTCCTGCCACCTTGGTCAGTTCACGACGACGTTCTTCGGTCAATGGCGGCATGTTCAGACGAATAACCCCACCGGCGGTCATCGGATTCAGCCCCAGCCCAGAATCACGAATCGCCTTTTCAACGGCTGGTGCGTTTGTAATGTCCCACACCGTCACAGACAGTGTCTGGTTATCAGGCGTTGCAACGGTTGCAACCTGATTGATTGGCATTTCTGCCCCATACACAGGCACGCGAATACCATCCAACAGGTGCACAGATGCGCGCCCTGTGCGCAAACCTGCGTATTCTGTCTTTAAAACTTCCAGTGTTTGTGCCGTTTTCTGTTCAACCTCGGCCTTTAAAATTTGATAATCCATAATAAACTCCTTGCTGTGAAAAAAGATTAGCAAATTGATTTGACATTTGGCAAGAAGAAATATAGAATATGTCGGCGCATGGGGTTGTAGCTCAGTTGGTAGAGCACTTGCATGGCATGCAAGGGGTCGTCGGTTCGAGTCCGATCAGCTCCACCAGAAAATTCAGTATGGCGGATATAGCTCAGTTGGTTAGAGCGTTGGTTTGTGGTACCAAATGTCGCCGGTTCGAGTCCGGTTATCCGCCCCATCAAAAAGAAAGCACCCCGATGGGGTGTTTTGTTTTTGATGTATAGTCGGTTCGGGCGAGAACCGCAGGTTCGGAACGTCAGTTGGTGAAAACAAGCGAATGCGCCGTTTGAACCTTACGCAGTGAAAGGGGCCCATCGTGGCGACGCGCCACAGATGGGAATTTACAATCCGGTTATCCGCCCCATCCGTCTTTGCCGCAGGCAAATCAGCAGATTTTTTGCACCCCGATGGGGTGTTTTTTATTGAAAAAATCTAACGTTTATGTTATAATACATCGGTACAAATTGACGGCGATATGCCGTTTTTTTTATTGCCCGCAACCGCGGGCTTTTTTATTTAGCCACAGGAAAAAAATATGAAAATAAGTGATAAATGTATCAAATGGTTAAAAAACAAAGAAAACAAAGTCCAAGATAAAACAGGTCGTCATATTATTTATGATGACAGTACTGGTCGTCCCGTCAATCCATATGCCCCATTGCCATCGGGTGCAACCATTGGTTATGGACATTTGATACGGCGCGGCGAAGATTATGCCCAAGGACTGACCGAACAACAGGCGATTGATTTGCTGGCCGCTGACGTTTCAATCGCGGAACGTGCTGTTCAAGACAATATTACTGTGAATTTAACACAAAACCAATATGATGCCTTGGTGGCATTGGTGTATAATATTGGTGTGGGTGCTTTCAAGCATTCTACGGTTTTAAAGTATATAAATAACCCAGAATTTCACAGCATTATTTATCCAGATTTGGAATCTGCTTGGCGGGCATGGAATCGTACACAGGGCAAAGTATCAAACGGTTTAGTTCGGCGCAGACATTGTGAATGGAACATGTTCAGTCGCGGCATATATTGATTTTTATACACCGCGCCCCATCTGCATTGTAGCAGAATAGGGGGATTTTGCGTTCAATACAAATTTTATAAAAATAATACTTGCATTTGCAAAAAAGATATGTCAATATATACCACGCAATGCGAGCGTAGCTCAGTTGGCTAGAGCGCAACCTTGCCAAGGTTGAGGTCGAGGGTTCGAGCCCCTTTGCTCGCACCAAGGATTCGGGTGTCAGCATTGCTGACACTCTTTTTTCTGCAAAGAAAACGGGTCGAGGACAGTAATGAAATTAGGTTTGAAAAAATTTTTACAGTAATAAGTGCGACCATCAG
>JAFTNY010000031.1 GCA_017451625.1 Alphaproteobacteria bacterium | reverse complement strand
GCGTATGGCGCACAGGTTATGACCGGTTATGACTTTGCAACCGGAATCACAACCGAAGCGGGCTTGCGTTATCTGTATATTGACCAAGACTCATATGTTGATGGGCTGGATCGGCAGATTATGGCAACAGATACGGACTTCCTGTCGGGTGTTGCGGGTGTGAAATATGCGTTCGCAATCGAAAACGACTGGGCAATCCAGTTGCGTCCAGAACTGCGTGCAGCAATGACGTATGACTTTATCAGCGATGATACGGCAACAACGGTTGTTATGCCAGGTGCAGAGGCGTATGCAGTTAAAGGTGAACGCTTAAGCCGTATGGGTGGTGAATTCGGTATCGGATTGACCGCACTGTACAAGGGAATGGAATTATCGGTGATGTATGACTTGGATTTACACAAAGATTATACATCGCAGACAGGTATGATTAAATTCCGTACCCAGTTCTAAATAAAAAATCCCCCAATCGGGGGATTTTTTATGGCTCTTGGTTAGTGTAAGTGGTTAGTGGTTAGTGGTGTTGGCCACTTTGTCATCCCCGCGACGGCGGGGAACATTGTTTTTATTTGAAATATTGTGCAGGATGTTGTATAATCAATGCTGTTATGGAGTGTTTCCATAATGGGGTGTGAGAACCCGTTCTGATGCGTCTGTGGATGAAACATGATGCGCCTGTTGGCGTGTTTTTGTTGTGCATGGATGAAAGTCTCCTGACCAATGGTCAGGAGGGCATGCGAATATATTGAATAAGCAGCACAATTCATCAGATTGTTCTCAACCTCCTGACCACTCGAAATTTTTGGGTGGTTTTTTGTAGATAAAGCATAAGGGAGATTGTTATGACAAGAAAAATAGATCAGTTTCAACAGGCGCAAGATGTAATAACTTTATCAAAGTTATGTTATTACAGGGATTATGAATTTAAGCCGGCTAATACCTATTATTCGGGTGGGGCATCAATACGTACCAGTGGGGCCAGTAAATTGCACTTTGTTTTGAATAATCCTGCGGAATTAGATACTGTGCAAACGATTTTGCATAAATATGGATTTCATTTGTTGGGATATAAGTATTGGAACAGTGGTGCCAAGATGACGTTGACATTTGATATGCCTGAAGATTCTGTTGTGTTTGTTAAAAAAATTAAGCCACGCGGTATAGGTGGCTTTATAAGACGGAATACTTTGCCGTTGATAATCAAGTTGGCCGAAGCGTTGGATGATGACAAAACTAGATAATTTTCCTGTGCTGTGATATAATTCAGATTGTAAATGGGGGCGCGAATGCGTGGGGTTTGGTTTTTTCTGTTTTTATTAATGTCGGGGACGACGGCGTTTGCGTCTGATGATTTAAGGGCTGCGATTGAAAATGCGCGCGCGGCATGTGGTGGTATTTCAAATGAATTGTCGCATATGAAGACAATGGCGGGGGTTAATACAGCAATAACAGGTGTTGGAACCGTTGCAGGTGGTGTTGCGTTGGGAACTGGTTTGGCCAAGGTCAAGGTGGACAAGCAGGCAGATGAGTTAGAGGCGACACTGAATAAACTGCGCGAATTGGCGAATGCGCAGGTTATTGAACAGCCGACGGCGTTGGTATTTTCTGGCGATGTGCAGGGCGGAGTTGTGGGTGGTTCTGGTGGCGATATGTCCACAGATGTTGAAATTGCAGATGTTGAATATGAACTGGCACAAAAAACAAAACAATCCAAGAATCTGGGGAATTGGCGGACAGGAATGTTGGCGACGTCAACGGCGACAAATATTGCCGGTGCAGTTATTGCAGGCAACAATCGGGTCAAGGGGGATTTGAAAAGTCAGATTAATGAATGTCTGAATATGGTTAATGTCTTGTCTAATGTTCGTATGCAGGTACGTGTTGCCGGTGGTTCTGATGATGCGGAATTGGCACAGGCAGAAAAGATTGTTCGGGCATGTGGTGCATGGTCAACGGTTGATGTGGGCAGTATAAACAGCAAATCCACCGGTGCAACAGTTGCCAGTGGTGTTGGGGCTGGACTGGGACTGGCGGGGACAATTACGTCGGCAACTGCAAATTCTGATTCTGTGCGAATGGGGGACAGTCAAAAAGAAAAGAATTTAAATACAGCGTCAAATGTTTTGGCCGGTGGGACGACGGTTGCCAGTGGTGTTGCAGTTGTATTTAATGCAACGCAAATTGGGGCGATAAAACGCGCCGCGAATGTCGCAGATGAGTGTGAAGAGGCGTTAAGATGAAAAAGTTCTTGGTTTGTTTGCTGTTCTGGATGCAGGCAGGTGTGGCAGTGGCGCAGAATACGAATGTATTAAATGCGTCTTTGCCAGAAAATAGGGCAAAAAAAATAGAGTGGATGTATGCCGCATTATCAAATGTTGTGGATGGAATGTATAAATGTTGGCAACCTGTGTCTTTGCCAGATTTGGTACCGATGGTGAATCATTTGATTGATAACGATGCACATGCATCGTTGGATGAATTGGTCGCGGTGTGCAGGGATGCAGATGCACAACGTGTGGCGCGTGCAAAATTATCGCGTTCTGCTGTTTCGTTTTTGGATGGGTGTAATACTGGATTGACGGCACTGAATTGGCCAAATACGGGGATGTCGCGGAACTTGACCGCGGCGTATGGGGAATTGGGCGATTTTTGTGGTTTGTTTATCGAAAATTTGATGAATGAACAGTTTGTTGTGATGCGACGTGATGTTGACTATAAATATGCAGGTACCTATGTTACGCGGGTGTTTGGTGGTGATATGTATGCGGTTATCAATGTCGTTTTGGCGGATGGCTACAAGAAAAATGGGGTGATAAATCAGGATGTAAATACTGCATCGGAAAATACGCGTATTTGGGAAGTGATGCATGATGGGACTGTGCGCGATATGGCAATCCATACGGCAACCAATGATATGTTTTTAAATACGATGCAGTCTAATGATGTTAGGGGTATTTTTAATCACAGTTTTATTTGCATGAATTCCGATGTGACCGATGATGTCTTGCAGATGTTTAATGCTGGGCGTGGGGCCCCAGGGTATTCGATAACGTCCGCAATAAAATTGTTCCCAGATTCGTACAAGGGCAAGGCCTTTGGGGCGGTTGCAGGACGGTTGACGGGTGGGGCGGCATCAATGGCGGATTCGTCGTACATGGTGGGGACGGTCGCAGGGGCAGGTGATGCAGGTAAATATGATCTAAAGCGATCATTGGCACATAAGTGTAAAATTGAAGGGCAGGGCGAGGCTGCCAGTCATACAAATGGTGTTCTGTTTGATGGAAAAATTGTAAATTTGGAATGGTTGGGGCATTTCTTGTTTGGGATGATACGCGAAGAAACGGTGCCTGATGATAATTTAGAGAATAAATTACGTGCAACGTTGCAGAGTATGGATGGTGGTGGGGATGATGAACCCGAACATCTAAAGTTTGCAGCGGATATGGGATCGCGACTGCATCAGGAAAAGATTGCAGCCAATATCGATCGACGTTTTGAGAAGACGCAAACAAAAAATCCACAGATGGCGCATGATATGGTAAAAAATGTTTTGTCGCAGGAATGGGGTGTGGCAAAGGCGGATTTGCGTTGTGGTAATAACTGCAACAAGATTGGAACGGATGTTGTGTGGTGTACGTACCAAGATAAACGTCGTGAATTTACATTTGATGATGTGGCGAATGGTGTGTTCGTGTTGTGTTCCGAGATTGTTGATAAATAAAAAAATCCCCAAAAATGGGGATTTTTTATCGTACATTTTGCTGGGTTGTTTCATAGGCGCGTCTTAATTTTTCGCGCAGGGTTGAACTGGTTGTGTCTTGGCGCATGGCTTCGATAATTTCTGGTGATTGCTGCCAATAATATTTGTCGCTGTTGCTTTGTTCAAAAGACAGGGAATCAAGTTTTTTCATCAATTCACTGTATGTTGGGGCGGATGGGTTATAATCTGGATTCTGGGTCGGCTGTTTTGGTGTACATGACACAGCGCCGTTTACCAACAGTGTTAATATTGCCAATTTAAAAGAATTCTGTTTGTTCATAACATTCTCCGGTTATTGTTTTCTCTACATTATATAGTACGAATATAAAGTTTGTCAATAGCAGAGAGGCAAAATAATAGTCCGTCAGATGACGGACGGATTATTTCGCGACGACGACCATTGCTGTTCGCAGGACGGTATCGCCAAACATATAACCGGTTTGCATTTCTTCGACGATGGTGTTCGATTGTTTGTCGGCGCAATCGATAACCTGAATCGCATTATGGAACATTGGATTTAGTTGTTCGCCAATGGATTCAATGCGTGTAATGCCGATTTGTGCAAAAGATGATTCCAGTGCGCGCGCCATTGATTTTATGCCTTCGTCGTCGGGGGCGTGTTTTAACGCCGCGTCAACCGCGTCCATTACAGGTAAAATCTTTGCGGCGACGGACATTGCGCGATTGCGTGCGCGTGATTCCGCATCCAAGGCCGCGCGACGGCGTGTGTTTTCCAGTTCGGCCGCCATGCGCAGATATTTGTCGTTCATATCCGCCAGTTGGGCGGTTAATTTTTCAATTTCTGGGTTGGGGGTTTCAGTGTTGATGTCGGGGGCAGGTTGTGCATCCGCGACAGAAACAGATTCAACTGCAACTTCTTTTTCGTCTTTCATACCATTATCCATTTTCTGTTGTCTGGGGGCGGTGGGTCGTCCCCAGATATTTACTATATATTTATTTCACACTGGTTATTATAGGTATGAAGTCGTCGCTTTTCAAGGATGCACCACCAACCAAAACGCCATCGACATTTGGTATTGACATAATTTCGGCGGCGTTGTTGCCTTTGACCGATGCGCCGTATAGTACAGGTGTGCCGGCCAATCCCATGTCGGCCAATGTTTTTGCAATCAGTGCGTGTGCATCGGCAATTTCTGCGGCGGTTGGTGTCAGGCCTGCGCCAATCGCCCAGCGTGGTTCATATGCGATGATAATGTCTGTGTTTACATCGGACGGAACGGATTCGCGGACCCCAGATTCGATGACGGCCATTGTTTTTCCGGCCTGTTTTTCATCCATTGTTTCCCCAACGCAGATAATTGGAATCAGACCGTTGGCCAGTGCATTAGATGCCTTGTCCCGAACGATGGAATTTGTTTCGTGGTGATATTGACGGCGTTCACTGTGCCCGACAATAACATATTTTGCACCGGTGTCTGCGACCATTTGGGCCGAAACTTCGCCTGTGTATGCGCCATGGGTGTGGCGACTGACATCTTGGGCGCCAAGGGCGACGCAATCGGATTTTACGCCCAGCATTGTAAATGGTACACATAAAATTACTGTGTTTTCTGTTTCGACCGATGACAGGTCGCGCACCATTGTTTCCAGTCCTGTGCGGGTGCCGTTCATCTTCCAGTTGCCAGCAATAATTTTCATTAGAAAATCCCCTTTTTTTCATTGCTTTTTATTGTTTCGTTTTGCTATGGTATCGCAAAAGGGGAATAAATGCTAGAATATTTAAGAAACGCATCAGAAAAACCTGTTGCAAAGATTTTGATTGGGGTGTTGGCGTTCTCGTTCGTGGGATGGGGCGTTGCAGAATGGATTTTCGGCGGTGGCGCAGGTGATAATACACTGGTGCGTGTTGGCGATACGGAAATTTCAGCCCAGATGTTTAATTCAGAAAAATCACGTGAATTTGCCAAACTGGACCGCGATGCCCAGCGTGCTGTGTATGCCAGTGCAGAAACACAAAATGCATTTACACAGCAGGTTTTGACCAAGTTAGCCACAGAACAGATGGCGCAAAATCGTGCGGATGATTTGGGGTTTGTTGTTAGTGATAAGCGAATCGCACGTGAAATTCGCGAATTTTCAGAATTTCAGGTCAATGGTGAATTTTCTGCATTGGCATTTGATACTGTGTTGAATAATTCTGGGTATAGCGAGGCACAGTTCGCCGATGTTTTGCGCGGTCAGGTATTGCGTTCGATGGTGTTGGGGTCAATGTCTGTGCCGGTGCCGGTGCCTGAATTTGCAGTGCGGGCCGCGTATGATGCCAGATATGGTTCACGTGAAATTGAATATGCAACGATAAAATATTCTGATTTTGACGTTGATGCACCAACAGATGAACAGTTGGCACAGTTCTATGAACAAAATCCACAGATCTTGCCAGAAACACGTGCGGTGTCTTATGTGTTTGTGCCGACGGATATGGCACAACCAGATAAGTATGACGAAGGGTATGCCATTGCGGTCAAGGTTGAAGATGATATTATCGCAGGTGAAAGTATGGCAGATGCGGCAAAAAAGCATGGTGCCAAGTATGTTGAATTGGATGCCTTTGCGCGTGATAATCGTCCGGTTGATAAAATATTGACCGATGCGATGGTGGCAAGAATTTTTGACATGGATGCAGGTCTGGAAAGCGAAATGATTGAAACCAAGGATGGGTTCTTGTTTGTGCGCGTTGATCAGGTTAATCCGTCGCACAAGGCCGAATTTGAATCTGTAAAAAAATCTTTGGTTGCAGATTGGAAAAAAGCAGAACAGAAAAAGCAAGCATACGTTCGTGCCAATGAAGTGTTGGTTGATTTGAACGAAACGGGGAACTTGGCTGGTGGCAAGGCGGCGACTGTGTCGCGTGCGACGGGTGCACCTGCGAATGTGCTGGTGGTTGCGTTTCGTGATCCTGTTGGAACGAATACCATTGCGACCGATGCGGATGCGTTTCATGTTGTGCGTATCAAACAGTCGATTGCGCCAACAGTTGATACCGTCAAGATGGCGGATTTACGCAAGGAATTACAGAATATGTCCAAGTCAGGTATTATGGACGACTATAATTCTTTCTTGATTCGTGAATATCCGGTTGAAATAAATGAAAAGGTGTTCAATCGATTCTTTGCAAATTAGGTGATAAAAAACGGCGCAAAGTGCGCCGTTTTTTATCGCTGTTTGCTTGTTGATTGCATTTGTGCAGTTTTCTTTTTAGAAAGTTTTGCCGCAATCTTTTTAATGCCGGCCATGAATTTGTCGAATGTGCTGGGTTCGTTTAACCATTCTTCTTCGCGTTGGGCGGCATATTCTAGTTTTTGTTTTTCGTATTTTTTCAGACGTTCTTCCATTGTGGTGCCGTCGATTGGTTCATTTGGATCTTCGATGAAAACTCTTTCTTTTTTTGACATAATTTATTCCCTTTTTTGTTTGTGTGTCGGTTATACAACCGCGGTCACCGCACGCAGTGCGCCGTCACGCGACAGTTGGACAACACGAATTTTTTGTTTCATTTCTGCGATTAAATCTGTGCGATTGTACGCTGGTTGGGTATACAAAATACGGTCTGCAAATGCTGCATAGGCGGCATCGGCACTTTCAGCGTGAATCGTTGTATAAAAGTGGTCGTGTCCCGTCCCCAGCATTTGCCATAATGCAGTTGCATTGTCGGTTGATATTTCACCACCAATAATGACATCGGGTGTCATTCGTACAACCAAGTCCAGCAGACGTGCATAATTAAAGTCGTTTGTTTGTTCAGTACGCGACAGGACAAAATGTACGCGGTTTTTTTGCGGAACGCGGATTTCGCGCGCGTCTTCGACGGTAATAACACGACTGTTTTGGTCAATCAGTGTTAACAGGTGGTTTAAAAATGTTGTTTTACCAGTTGCGGTTGCACCAGATATTAAAATGGGACTGCCGTCATTTATGGCGGCCATTAGTCGATCATATGGATCATCGGGGCGAACGCTTTCGCGTGGTTTTATCTGCAGCAGTTTTTCGCCACGTCGCAGGTTATAGTTTTCAAAACTGGTATCTGGGGCATTGCCACCACGTATGTTCAGTGCAACACCGCCGGTTACATCGTTTTCATCATATTGAACGTTTGGACCCGCAATCGCCGAAAAGCGGTGGTTCCCAGGAAGTGTTGCGTACACCACAGGCATACCATGAATTGGATCAAATGGGCGTTCATATATGTTGGCGACGGTGTGAATCAGGTCGACCAGATATTGCTTGGACAATATGGCGGCGTTGTATGATACCCATGGAACGCGCGCACCATGCAGGCGCATCCAAACCTCACCCGCGCGATTTATGGCGATTTCTTCTACGAAAGATGGTTTGTAGAATTCGGCCAGTGGTTTTAACAAAGATTCCAATACAATATTTGACATCAAGGTAATTTTACCACAAATCCTGACTTGAATCAAAACGCTTTATTTGTTAAAATCATAAAAAAGAGAGATTAAAGATGAAGAAATCATTTTTGTTTATGATTTTGGGTGCGTTGGCTGTGGCCGGTTGTGCAACGGACAAGGATGCCCCGTATAACGAAGCGGATTTTGCGCAGGGGGGGGCGGATGCGCCGCTGTATAACGAACGTACCAGTACGTTTATGCAGTCTGATAATCAGTATTCGAATATCGATTCGTATAAGCCAAAAACAGCGGCAGAAAAAGAACAGAATTCTAATCGGTGGAATACATCGCGCATGGAAACCAGATGGCAAGAGTATAAGGGCGCAATGGTGCGTGTGCAAATCTTGCTGGGGAATACCGATGTTCGCGAAATGCGCCTGCGTTTGATGCAGAATGCAGATGGTATGGATATTGATGGGGATTCGCGTACGGTCTTGGCGGCTGTGGCTGATTTTGAAATGAAGCGCGTTTGTGGACGTAATGCGGATAGTATCGTTATGGTGTATGACCGGCCGTCGTTTGATGCGATGCGCCCAACGCCATACTTTGATTATCGTATCGAGGCCGAAGGTGCAACAATGCGCGAATATGGTTTTCGGTGCGTTTATGTTAACTAACGATTTTATAAAAGAAAAACAAAAGGGGTGAAAGCATGAAAAAAATTGTATCTGTTTTGGGTATTTGTGCAGCGTTTGGTCTGACAGGGTGTGGTGAAAAGACACCGGTGGCAGAAAACGGTGATACAGTTGTTATTAACTTTGCAGGCTATCTGGATGGGGTTCAGTTCGCAGGTGGCACAGCGGAAAACTTTCCATTAAGTTTGGGCAGTGGTCAGTTTGTCCCAGGGTTTGAAGAACAGGTTGTTGGGATGAGTGAAGGTGAAGAACGTGATATTAACATCACATTCCCAGAACAGTATGTTCCAGAATTGGCCGGTAAATCAGTTGTGTTTAAAGTAAAATTGATTGATATTGTTGAAAAATAATAAAAAAATCCCCCGATTGGGGGATTT
>JAFTNY010000030.1 GCA_017451625.1 Alphaproteobacteria bacterium | reverse complement strand
GTTCAAGTGCTAGAAGTTGTCAGAACGCAGTGGATTCCCGCCTGCGCGGGAATGACGGTGTTTAAGTTTTGCAAATAAAAAGTTCCCATCCTGTGTCGGGGGCTTTGGAAAAAATAAGAAAGAATAAAAAAGACCACCCCGCCCTGTGGGCACCCCTCCACCGGAGGGGAACGTACTGATGTTTTTAATGTTCAAGTGCAAGAAGTGTTCAGAACACAATGGGCCCCGACCTGCGTCGGGGTGACGACGGAGTGTGAGATTTATCCCTTTAAGTACCGTCATACCGGCGCAGGCCGGTATCCACTGTTTCTTGTATTCCATATTTGCATATATAAACTGGATTGCCACGCAAACTGGCGTTTGCTCGCAATGACAATGCAGTTGCGGGAATGGCGTTTTTGTGTAAGAAAAAATCCCCCGTTTGGGGGATTTTTTACGAAATCTTTTCAATTCGGCGGATGCGACGTTCGATAGCATCAAATGGGCTTTCCAGAAACGTTTGTGCGCATAGGAAAGCGACCTCGATATCGATGTCGTCTGCGGCCAAGGCCAGTACGTTAATGTCGTCGTGAAAGCGATCGTCGCGGGCCTGAGATGGGTTGTCGCAACGCGATGCGCGAATGTGACGATAACGGTTAGATGCAATCATTACACCAGCACCTGTGCCACATACAATAATGCCACGTGAATTTTGGTCGTCCAGCATTGCGTTGGCCAGTGTGGCGGCAACGTCCGGATAATCGGCGGACGCGTTTGGATCATCGATGCCCAAATTTACAACGTTATAGCCGGCCGCCGCCAACATTTCAATTAAGTATAATTTCAGTCCTACCCCGCGGTGGTCGGCTGCGATGTAAACCTTGGATACTGTTTTATTCATTTTTCCTTGTCCTTTCGTTTTTCCAGTTTGCATTCCAAACCAGTGTTGCCAGTGATATTCAATGTGCGGTATGACAGTGTACCGGTCATTTGGGCCGCACTGAAAATGTTTGCAGTATTAACAGTTGCAGGGCCGTCCAGTGTGCCATGTAAAAACAGAACCGGCGTTTGCACTTCGCCGACGACGCGGCCACCACGACCGATGACAACGGTTTCTGCAACAATGTTGCCAATCACTTCGCCATGGATTTGAACGGTGTGGTCTGTTCTGATTTCACCTGTTAATTTGCACCCTGCCCCGATGATGGTGGGTGATTGCTTTTCAGTTGCGTTTGTGAATGCCAGCATTTTAATCTTCCTTTACAAATTTTGTTGGGTCAAACGGTGCGCCTTTGTATCTGATTTCATAGTGTAGATGTGGACCAGTGCTGCGCCCCGACGATCCAGCCAGACCGATTACAGTCCCAGGGCGAACCCAATCGCCACGTGATACCAATATTTGTGATAGATGTGCATATAGTGTTGTAAAGCCCAATCCATGATCAATTTCAACCGTTGTGCCGTATCCGACGCGTTCACCTGCAGATACAACACGCCCAGGGGCAACCGCCATCAATTCTGTGCCAATCTTTCCTGCAAAGTCGATACCACGATGCTTTTTAGGTTTGCCTGTGAATGGGTCTTTGCGTGTGCCATAGTTTGATGTGATTCGCGAACTGACGGGTTTGCCCAATGGTAATATTTCGTTTAACCGCTTTAGCCCGTTCCAGCGTTCCAGACCGTCGGCCAGTTTTTGGTATTTTTCATCCAATTCTTTGTCAAATTCGATTGGGGTGAATGCCGAACCGACCAATGGATTGTTGTATTTGTTGGCGTTGCGCAGCAGTGTTGTCTGATTTAGCCCCAATGATGCCAGTGTGCCATTGATGCGCTTGATATTCTTGTTTAATTCGTCGGTGTTTTCCTTGGTCAGTGCTGATACTGTGTCGACAATGATGTTGTCGGCATCGACGATTTGCGCCATAGATTCGACCATCTGGGCATTGCGCTTTTTCAGTTCTTCGTTTTCGGCGCGGGTCAGTTCGTATTCGGCCGATAATTCAGACATCTTGGTGTATTCTGGGGTAAATTCTTCGTTCCCCAGCATTTCGACAATTCGGGTGCGCAGAAAGTCCAGTTCGCCCCATGTCTTGATGCGTGAATTCATCAATTTGTCTTTTTCGGTGTCGTCAAGTTTCTTGGCATTTAATACTTTGTCGTCGATGACGTTTAAGTCGCGGACCAAATTGTTGTACTTGGTCAGATATGTTTGCAGATCTGACATGTGGCGCGTGTGGGTGGCACGTGCATCTTCCAGTTGTTGGGTGCGCTTTTGCAATAATGGGCGGTGATATACGAATACGTATGTGGACCATGATGCCCACAGTATCAGTCCAACCTTGCCACAAAAGCGGGTGAAACGCCAAAAACTGCTTTGCCCATAGGTGTAAACATTACCACGTGGTGTGTCCATTACGGTAAATTCACGTGGTGGAAATATGCGCACAATTACGCGCCATATGGCACGAAAAGGCGATGTTATAAACGCCCACAGTGATGTGAAATATCGTGTTATAAAATTTATCATGACTGGGTTAGTGTAGACAAAATATCTGCGATAGTCAAGCCGTCGCGCAAAATGGGTTCATAGTTCATCGGCAGACCGCGGTGCAGTTTTGTTATGCCACGTGTCCCCAATCGGCCTGAAATTAAAACGCGTTCGGCGGTGTCGCGTGCGCCAAACAGTGGGAATATGTTAATGTCGCCCAGTTTTTTTGCCATTGTGGCAACGGCGGTGGCACAGGTGGCGGCATCTGTAATAATGCAAAATGTGCCCATTGGGCGTACACGCGCAACACAGCGTTCAATCCATGTAGGCAGGTCCGCGTTGTGGTGGGCGTTATGATGTGCAGGTGTGCCATTGAAGTATGGTGGGTTTGATACGACCAAATCAAATGTTCGTGTTGTGCGCCATGTGGTGATGTCTGCGTTTATTAATTCCAAGGTGTGATTGTTTAATTCTGCGTTTGTGGCGCATTCGGTCAGCATTTCGTCAGATGTGTCCAGACCTGTTATCTGGGCGTTGGGGTTGTGTGCCAATATGCACAAAGATACCCCGCCGGTTCCAATGCCGACATCCAATACGGTTGTGGCGTTTGTTGGTACAAATGATGCCAGCCATACCGCATCGGATGTTGGATTATAAATACCGCGGTGTATTTTGACGCGACCGCCCAACAGGGTAAAAATTTCTTGTTTTATGCTCATTGCCATTTATAATAAAGCAACAAAATCAAAAGGCAAGTTTATGTTAAATGATGCGGTTGTAGTGCAAAGTGCGGTTAGTGCATTTAATAATGCGGCGTTGTGGGCCCCTGCGTTCTTGTGGTGGGCGGGGCTGGCATTGCCATTGTTTGTTGTGGTGTGGTGGTGCGGTGGCGCAATAATGCAACGTGTTGGTTGGACAGATGATAATATTCTGGGGCGTGTGTCGATATGGACGGCCGGTTTAACGTTGGTGTGGTTGGTGCTGATGGGTGGTAATTATGGTGTGTTGCGCGACAGTTTGTCAGTATTGCCGATGATGATTGCTGCGATTGTGTTTTTAACGTCTTTGTTCGTGTCGTCGCATATGCGGACACGTCCTCTGCCCCATATGAACTGGTGGCGATGGATTGTATTGCTGGGGGTGTTGGTGATTGTGGGGCTGTCTGATTTGCATGCGTGGTGGGGACCGTTGTTGCAGATTGGGGCTATTGCGCTGGGGGCTGTGTTGGGGCGTGTTGCCAAGGCAGAGATGCGGCCTATATCGGGGACGCTGTTAATTGCGCTGACCACAACAGTGGCGATTTTGATGCAGCCGGAATTTTTCCGCTTTGGTCAGTTGGGGAATTTGACAGTATTTCATCTGGGGGCGATTTTATTGCTGGGGATGGCGGCGATGGGGACGATTGCTGTTCTGAATATAAATGCACGTGGTGCCGTACGACGCGGTGTGTTTATAAAACTGAAATGGTTGATGCGGGTTAGTTGTGCGCTGGGGGCGGCGTTGTTCTTGCTGACCGAGGCGGTGCCTGTGTTTATCGGGACGTTGGTCGCGATGTTTGTTTCGTTTGCGATGTCTGTGTGGCATTCGGATAAGTTTGACGCGCGGTTGGGATATATGATGTTTGCGTGTGCGTTGGGGCTGTTTGGTGTGATAACAGTTATGCCGGTGATAACAGTTATGGGGATTTTATATTGGCAATCAGTCAAGGGTTGTAATTTCTGGCGGAATGTCAAGCGGTTGTTATAATTGGTTATATTTATTTAATACAAATTTGTATCGTTATAATGTATTATGCGCGTGTTAGTAATTAAAAGAAGTGAGTTTTTATTATGGCGATACATCCAACAGCAATTATTCATGAAAACGCTAAATTGGGCGCAGATTGTAAAATTGGCCCATATTGTATCATAGGACCAAATGTGGTCTTGGGGGATCGTGTAGAACTGGTTTCACACGTTGTAGTCGAAGGAAAAACGTCGATTGGGGATGATTCTATTGTGTACCCTTTTGCGGTCGTTGGCGTGATGAGTCAGGATTTAAAATGGCAGGACGAAGCCACAATGACCGGTGTACGTATTGGAAAACGCTGTAAAATTCGTGAGTATGCAACAATTCATTCGGGAACGCCGGCATCAGATGGGACGGTTATTGGGGATGACTGTCAGATTATGGTAAATGCACATGTGGCGCATGATTGCAAAGTGGGCAACAGTGTTGTTATGTCGAATTTGGTTCAGTTGGCGGGACACGTAGAAGTTGAAGATTTTGCGATTATCAGTGGTGGCGCGATGGTTCTGCAGTTTGCACGTATTGGACGTAATGCCTTTATTGGTGGTATGTCAGGTGTTGGCAATGATGTGTTGCCGTATGCGATTTATGACGGCAGTCCACGTGCAGTATATCGCACGATTAACCGCGTTGGGTTGATGCGTCATGGGTTTACTAATGAAGATATGCATGCAATCCATGCAGTGTATGCCGCGGTATTTCGTGGTGGCGAAGGAACAGTTTCTGAACGCTTGGCCAAGGTTCGCAAGGAAGTAAAGAACAATAAATATGCGATGGATGCGATTGACTTTATCGAAAATCGTTCAAAGCGTGGAATTGGTACGTCCAAGAATGCAGAATAAGAAAATAAAAGTATTTATTATTGCCGGCGAAGTGTCGGGTGATGTTCTGGGGGGGCGGATTATGTCCGCAATGCCAGATGCAGAATTTGTCGGTATTGGTGGCGAAAATATGCAGGCGGTGGGACTGATGTCTTTGTTCCCGATGTCTGATTTGGCGGTTATGGGCGCGGTCGAGGTTTTGGCCCACGCGCGGACACTGACACGCAGGATCCGGCAGACAGTCGATGCGATTGTTGAATTGAAACCTGATGTGGTGGTGTCTATTGATGCCCCAGGGTTTGCCAAGAGTGTTATTAAGCAGATTAGAAAAAGTTCAGATGGCCAGCGTTTAATCGCAGATGGATTGCGGTTCCATCATGTGGTGGCACCACAGGTATGGGCGTGGCGCGCAGGACGTGCGAAAAAGTATGCACAGACGTTTGATAAGTTGTATGCGTTCTTTGATTTTGAAGTGCCCTATTTTACCAAATTTGGTTTAGATACGGTTGCGGTTGGACATCCGATTGCGGATGGCTTGATTGGAAAATATAAAACAAAAAAACAGTCAGAAAAAATTATAACCTTGGTCCCAGGCAGCAGAATGTCCGAAGTAAAGCGTTTGTTGCCACTGATGCGCGATGTGGCAGAACAGTTGTCGCGTAATGGATATATGGGGTATCAGTTTGTTATTCCGACGGTTGAAACGACGGCAGATTATGTTCGGCGCGAAACCGCGCGGTGGCGTGTGCGCCCTGTGTTGGTGCCGGCATCTGAACGCTACGACGTTTATTCGAAAACATATATTGCGATTGTGGCCAGTGGGACAGTGTCTGCAGAATTGGCAATGTTGCACGTGCCGACGATTGTTGTGTATAAAATGAATCCGATTACAACGTGGCTGGTGCGACAGATTATTCGTGTTCGCTGGGTGTCATTGGTTAATATTTTGTTAAATCGTGGTGTGTTCCCAGAATTCTTGGGGCCTGCGGCGACGGCTGAAAATGTATTGAATGCAGTGCAGCAGTTAACCATTCCGTCCAAGCGTGATAAAATGATTGCAGATTTGCGCAGTGCAGATACGTTATGGCGACGTGCAGATGGTGGTGCCAGCGATTTGATTGCAGATGGCATACGACAATCGGTTAAATAAAAAAATCCCAAAATTTGGGATTTTTTTTGTTGGGTTATTTTACGCCCTCGGGCAGATACGTTAATGTTGTGCCACTGTCGCCACCGGTTTTACAGTAACTGTTTATAAAGTCGTCGCCAGAGGACTGGGTAATCTGCCCGCCAAATGGACAGATTTGGTTGCGTCCAGATTTTAACTGTTGTGTGCACCATGAATCAGCATCGAATTTCTTGGTTATAACAGTAAAAGCGTTATCGCCAGTGCCAACGGATTCTGTACCAGCGGTTGCTGGGGTGTCGTCTGTTGCAGTGGCAGATGGTGCCTTCATTTTTGTTGCATCACACGCAGAATCATTTGCCAGTACGGGTGTTTTTACTTCGTTGCCATCGGTATCCTTGACGGGGTCGCCGTTTTCATCCAGTACGGGGTCATATCGTAATGGCGCAACAGGTACTGCGTCGACGCATTTGGCAGATTTTCCCCATTTGCTGCGACGGCCGCCGTTTTCCCAGCACAGGCATGCGCCCCATGAAGATGTGTCGACAGACAGACCGTAATCGCGTGGACACATATCTTCGTTGTTGCCGATATGATATTCTTTGACGAACGGTGATACGTCCGAATTGTAAGAAGAACCGTCCCAACCAAAATTGGCAAGGCACCAGTTTGTTTCTTGGTACAGGTCTTCGCGGATAAACTGTAATTCAACAAAACGGCCCTGCAGGTTCATGCACTGGGTAGACAAGATTGACAGGATTTGATTATACACTTCGGTTGCAACACCACTGGCACGTGTGTATCGTTGGTCGATTGCGTAGCCAGATCCTTCCGCTATTTCGGTGCCGTTTTTGTATTTTGCACTGGTGTATGTCAGCAGTGGTTTTTTGCCGTCGACAATTTGGTCTTTTAATATGCCGTACTTTATGTACATTGGCGTGTCTGTGCCATTTGTTAAACTTGGGTCGGTTATGTACATTTGTTCGGATTCAGTGCCTTTGTTGACGTTGGCCTTGATTGCATAGATAGAATCAAAGCCGCCGAATGCTTCTTCGACCAAGTCGGTGCAGGCATCGATTTTGGACAGTTGCTTGGCACATTCTGATTTATATTGCATTATTTTTTTGCCGTTTTCGTCAAATGTGATTTCGTATAATGTGAACCAAGATGGCGCCATTTCTGAATTTGGTTTGAATAACCCACTGTATGGATAATAAAAGTTTTCATAGTTTGTGCCGCCGTATTTATCAAAACATTGTTTCGCGACGGCGCGACATGCCGTCAATGTGTCTGTGTCTTGGCGTGTGTTAACATAGTCTGCAATTATGTTGCCGTCGAACATATTGTTGCAAGAGTTTACGTATTCTGTGCACATTTGTGTGTTTAATGCAACCTTGTCCGGTTGGATTACAACGCCCGCTTCGTTAATCAGGGCCGCCATTGCAGCGGTGATGGCGGTGTCGCCATTGACATAGCAGGCAGAAACATAGTCAAAACAGCCCTGTTTTATTTCTGCGACCTTGTCTTTTTGTGCATAGTATATGGCTAACATTGCCTTGTTTAAATATTCAGACCATACGGTGTCGGCGTTTTCAACACATTTATCAAGTGCGGGTTCCGCAAACTTTTTGACGCGTTTTTCAAAGTTCTGGACGAATATACGATTGCTGGGGTTCTTGGCCAGTTGTTGATCGGCGGCATCGATGCCGTCGCTGAATACCAGCATACGTTCCAGTTCATAGAAGTTTTCAACGCCGGTTATTGGTGCGCCAGTGCTGATGTCGATAAATTCGCCATTGTCCAGACATTTGTGATAGTTGGCACCGCATACCTGTTCACTAAGGATTGCATTTTCTACTTCGTTTATGCATGTGGTTATGTCTGATGAATTGTGTTTTTGGCGGTTTTCAACACGTGCCAGATCCAGCATGGCACTGCCTTCGCGGACAGCGGATTTCATCTGTTTTTGTGTTGTTTCAATCGCGGTTTGGACGGTGTTGCAGTCCTGTTCAATCGCCATCAGGTATGCGGTAATTGCACGTTGCAGTGATGCGTCATTACAGTCGGCGCGGACGGCACTGCGACACTGGGGATATACGGCGTTGTACAGTGCATTGCCGTTGTATGCGGCGATTGCCTGACCGACATCGGTCATGCCAAATGCGTTGGTTGTGTCAAAGGCAATCGTAATGCTGTTCAGGTCGGCATATTTGCCGCCAACTGTGCTGTCTTCGCCGCGGATGGAATTCATGATGGCCTGCAACAGTGCCTTGGATGCGGAATTGTCATCGGTCAAGGCGGCTTCGCCTTCGGATTCTTGACGCATGGCGGTGGCCTGCGCGGCGGTCATGCCAACAACGTCCAAGTTTTCTGTGAATACAGTTAATTTTTCGCCGGCATCTTGTAAAACATCGCGAACTTCGGCCAGTTCAAATACACGATCGCTGCAGGAACAGCGGCGATAATCGTCGTTTTTTAATGTGCAAAATTGGTCCATGCATGAAAAGTATGTGTTTTTACACTGTTCGTATTCGGCACCGGTGCGGGTGCTGCTGATTGCCGATGTGGGGTTGGATGATGCGCTGCGTGCGATTATTGGTGTTACGCCACGTGTGTTGCCGGCACTGCGTGCGGTGGTCGCGGTACGTGCAGTTGATTGTGCTGTGCCGGTGCGTGCGGTGGCGGCGCGCGATTGGTTTGTTGTGGCGCGCGCGGTGGTCGCGGTGCGTGGTACCAATGTTGTGCCACGTTGTGCGGTTTGACGTTTGGCCACAGTGGATGCGCGTACTTGGGTTGATGTATTTTTGTCAGATGAGTTGCGTGAAATCGATGTGCCATCACGAACAGCCGCGTTGGCAACGCCAAGGCAGACCAGCAGGTTTGTAATGAAAATTAGAATTTTATTCATCTCTGATGAAAAGTTTAGCAAATTTGCATTTTTCAGCGCAAGTGAATAATCGTATGTGGTGTGTGATTTTGTACCTGATGCGTGATGTGGGTGTGTGTGGTACGTTTTGGGTACATAGTAATCAAGGGTGGCGCATGAACAAGGAAAGATTAGAAGCGTTTAGTGATGGACTGTTTTCAGTGGTGATTACGATTATGGTATTGGAACTGCGTGTGCCGGTGGGACATATATCGTGGGCGGCGTTGGGTGATATGATGCCGATGTTTTTAACGTATCTGTTAAGTTTTGTTTATGGGGGAATTTTTTGGATAAATCATCACTATTTATTGGCCGCGACCAAGCGTGTGAACAGTGGGATTTTGTGGGCGAATTTAAATTTCCTGTTTTGGTTGACGTTAATTCCGTTCTTTACCGCGTGGGTTGATGAAAATCAGGCCGCGCCGGTGCCAGTTGCGGCATATGGGGCATTGTTGTTGGTGGTAATTTTGTCGTATAGGTTGCTGGAATGGGTGTTGTTCGGGGCGCACCATGGTAATGCGCTGATTGTACGAACGTTGCGTCAGGGACAGCGTGAACGTGCATCAATAGTGGCATTGATTTTGGCGATTATATTGGCGTTTAATTATCCGTATGCAGCCGTCGCAATTTATGTTGGGGTGGCGATTATGTGGTTTTTGCCGGATCGCGAACTGGAAGATGCATTAAATGATTAAAAAATCGTGTGCTGCGATTTTTCTTGTTGCAAAGAATCAAAAAATAATATAGTATAGTTGTCGCCTGCGGATATGGCGGAATTGGTAGACGCGCTAGTTTCAGGTACTAGTGGTAGCAATACCTTGGAAGTTCGAGTCTTCTTATCCGCACCACTGT